>CAZSPJ010000107.1:0-3001 GCA_964608795.1 uncultured Candidatus Poseidoniales archaeon
GGTTTTCACCCACTGAGCGAGATGGGCGGGGCCGTAGTCATCGCAGTGGTGAACCACAAGGGCGGGTGCGCCAAGACCACGACGGCGGTCAACTTGGCCTCGGCTCTGGCTGTGGGCAACGAGGAGATGGGCATCGATGCTCGCAGGGTGCTTCTGGTCGACCTCGACCCGAAAGGGAACGTCGCAACCACATTCGGAATCGACAAGAAGTCGCTGGGTCCGACGATGAACGAGTTGTTCAAGGGGGGTGTGGACGGCGCGCCAGTCGCCCTCAACGAGTGCCTGCTCGGCCCTGACAGGCTGACTGAGGCGATGCGCGAGGCCTGGAAGCTGCACAACCCCGAGCGCAAGCGCGGACCGCCGAAGGGGATATCGATCGAGAACCTCTGGCTGCTTCCTGCCGATCTCGACCTCTCGGGAGTCGAGATTGACCTCGCGACCCGAATCGGTCGCGAGAACCGCCTCAAGCTGGCGCTGCAAGACTCCGTTGGCCACTTCGACGTGGTCATAGTGGACACCCCGGCCTCGCTTGGCCTACTCACGATTAACGCTCTAGCCGCAGCTAACTGGGTATTGATTCCGATTCAGGCGGAGTTCTACGCCCTCGAGGGCATGGGTCAGCTGATGAACGCCATCCGCGACGTCCAGGAAGCGATTAACCCGAACCTCAGGCTGTTCGGAATCGCGCTGACGATGGTGCAGACCAACAGCAACCTCGGAGAGACGGTCGCCGAGCGCGCTCGCAAGCACTTCGGCGACCGGGTGTTTGAGACAGCAATCCAGCGCTCGGTGGCGATTGCAGAAGCCCCGCTGGAAGGAGCACCTATCGTCATCGCCAAGAAGCCGAACAAGTCGAATCCAGGAAGCAGGGCTTACTGGGAGTTAGCCAAGGAGGCTGACGCTAGGATCGCGAAAATCCGCGGTGGTTAGCCGACTCTACTCGGCCTTGCTGACGTTGGTGGCGCAGGCGCGACCGTCGGGGGATTCACCGACTTCGTACTCGACTGTGTCGCCCTCGTCGATGGTTCCCTCCACATCTGACTTGTGAACGAACAAGTCGTTCCCTTCTTCTCTCTCTATGAAGCCGAAGCCCTTCATGCGGTTGAACCATTTCACTGTACCCTGAGGCATAATTCCATCTCGCCCCGCTCATACTACTTCATCTAAACCCTCTGAGGGGCTGAAATTACGGTTGTCAGCGTCTAATCCTCTCCAACTCTCTCCAAAGCAGACTGTTTCACATCGAGCAATGCGGCCTCCCATTTCGACTTGAGTCCGGCCTCAAGCGATTTCAGAATCTCCTTGACCTCTTTCTTGGAGAGATCCCCACGCTTTGCGAACTGCTCCTCGAGTTTGGCCATCATCTCGGCCTCGCGCTTGTTGGCGAACTCGGCCACCCTCTGCTCCATCTCGACCTCTTGCTCAAGCGCCATCTCCTGGCGGCGCAGAGCCAGTGCGGCCTGCATGGTCTCACGCTCGGCTCGGAAGCGCCGGTCGAGCTCGGCGAGCGCACCGCGCTCCGACTCCTCCTCCAGCGACTTGATCCTGACGTCGACGTCGGCCTTCATCTCCTTCTCGAGTGATTTACGCTCGTCCTTGAGCTGCTTCTCGAGTTCGGTCTCGCGGGCACGACGAGCCTCTGAGAGGCGTTCACGCATCTGCATCTCCTGCTCAAGGCGGTGTCCCTCGACCTTCCTGTGCACGCCGGTCTCCATGGCTTCGCGCAGGTCCATCTCGACGCGTCGCTGCATGCGCTCCACGTCCTGCGCCGCCTCGAGTTCCAAGCGCTCCTCGAGGAACGCCCTGCGGCGCTCGTACTCGGTCTCCATCTCCTCCTTGAGCCTGCTTCGAAGTTGAGTGGAATGGGCCTCTATGCGACGGTCTCTCTCGAGGTCCAGCTGTTCGCGCAGGCGATTCTCCTCGCGGCGTAGGCGGTGTAGCATCTCCTCGCGCAGGAGGCGCTCCTCGCGCTCCAGCGCCTCGGTCTCGAGGCGTTCCATCTCGTCCTCGAGCTCGGCCCTCAGATCAGACTCGATTTGCTGCAGGCGCTCCTCGAATAGGATCTCATTGGCCTTGCGCATCGCGCCGTGCATCCCAGAAACCCTCTCGGTCATCTCGGCGATGCGCATCCTTCGCTCACGGCGGATGCCAGAGCGCAATCTGGACTCCTCATCCAGGCGCTCCCTCGCACGAGCCACCGACTCCATGCTAGAGGAGGCGGTGAGAGCGTGCTGGGCACGCAATGCAGCCAGCTCGTCGATACCTTTGGTATCGCTATCATCAGGCGACTTGCTCTCACTCACGGGTTCCCATCCCCGAGTTGTCGCTGGTTTCGGAGTATTTGAGAGCGAAGGGTCGGAATCGGCTGATAAATGCGGTTTGCGGAGACTATCGGAAGCCACCGAATCAGAAGGTGACGTTGAACGCCGATTCGCAAGCCGGGCACTTGAGCTCGCGGGTCCCGGGTCTCGGTCTGATTCTCAGCATCCTCTCGCACCCGGGGCAGTCTATCTCGACCTTGGCGATCTTGGGGGTCAGGGTGAACGAGCCCATGCAGGCCCCACAGGTCATCTCCATGGGCCTCTCGTCTGTGCCTGCGACCACGACGGTGTTGCAGTGCGGGCAGGGCAGGGCCTCGTCGGTCAGTGAGTCGATAGTGGGCTGGTGACTGACGCGGCAGACCGCACCGCAAACCTTGCACTCCTTCTCGCCTAATCCCTGTGGCAGCATGTGCCCGCAGTGGGCGCATTCCGCGAGTGGGGGAGCGTACTGCGATTCGACCTCGACCGAATCCGCCATGACCCTCGATTCCGGGCCGGGTTAATCAAGCGGTCGCAGACGAGTCTTTGTCCGAGCCACCTATCGCGACCCTCAGCGCTTCTACCAGGTCATTGCGCAAATCCCGAGCCAGGTCAACTATTGTGGTCATCCTCTGGGGCCCCGTCCCAGTAACCCACATGCCGTTGAGTATGACGATGAGTGCGCTGGCCTCGTGCAGAGC
>CAZSPJ010000108.1:0-2969 GCA_964608795.1 uncultured Candidatus Poseidoniales archaeon
GAACAGGTGAGTCATGGCAGCGTGCAGCCTCTCTTGTTTCATCTTCCCGAGACTACTCATTATGACCCCCTCAACGATTTCTCGGTGGCTACTCAGAGCATCCAGAAGAGATTGTCCTGGTATCTGCGTTGTTTTCTTCATCTGTAGTTCTCCGCACCTGACAATGCCCCCTACGTCTCGGGATGCGGGGATGTCGGGATGGCTCGAAGAGAGAAAATGCTCCCAGATCATCTTGAACCACGGTGCTACATCCAAATCACTCCATACGCCATCCCCTCGTATCATATCCGTGAGTTCTCTAGGGTCGAGCCAGCGCACTTCTGAAATCTCATTGGGATTGGGTTGGGGTTCTGCTTGAGCCTGAACCACCAAAACATGATCTATCTCATGCTCTACCCAGTCCTGATTCCATCTGCACATGTACTCGAAAGAGCCGATGTGGTCGAAGTTCCATTCAGATACCGTCGATGAAGCAATCCCCAACTCTTGCTCGAGTTTTCTCTTAGCCGCTGCAATCACACCATCGATGGAATCCCCGTTCTCATTTGCATTGTCCAGAGGGTGACTGCAGCATGTATTTGCCCAGACACCGGGGAAAGTTATCTTCTCCAGAGACCTTCTCTGAACTAGGAGTCTGCCGCTTTCATCGAACAGCAACACACTGAACGCCCGATGTCTCTTTCCAAGTCCATGATGGCATTCGATCTTGGTAGCCGAGCCGATGGCACGGTCATCAGAGTCAACGAGAATGCACTTCTCGGTCATCATATCGGCTTGAGATTTATCATGCCTCTCAAGCAACCCCAACTCACCATGCTCTGCCATGTTACATCCAGCCGAGAAAACGCTCGCATATAATCGAAATGCTATGGCAGCAGATACGCTTGTGATTAGCAGGTTCAGCGCAGTACCCTAGTTCCTATTGCTTGTCCACTGGAAACAACACCGAGCATCCTTTCGGGGGTGGTTCCATTGAGCAGCCAGACATGTTCGACGCTGTGGGCAATCAGAGACGCACATTTCGCCTTTAGCAGGATTCCTCCTGTCACATCAACTTCCGAATTGTGAGAATCAGAGAAATCCTCATCCACCCCCCAAGTCTTCAGTAGTTTTGCACCTGGTTCATCAGGGGGTCTGTCCATCAGTCCATCAGCATCGCCTAGCAGGAAGATGCATGCCGATACATCAGGTATTTCGTTTCCAAGACGAACCATGATATGATCCCCTGAGAGGATTCCGAATCTGGTGTGGTCATGAGTTGCGACCACATCACCGAACGTAATTGGCACGGGTTCGGTCGGGTCACGTGAGAATGACTCCAAGTCGCCTTGGAAATCCACTCCAATACCCGTGGCCCAGTATCTTGGAGGCAGTACTTCGGATTCGACACCATAGCTTCGGAGCGATTCAATAACATACTCGTTCAAATCATCCATATCCGAACGTACTCGAGTTACAGCGAGCTCCTGCTCCTCAGATATCTCCGAGTCGAAACCTTCCGACAATCTCCACTTTCTTGCTTCCAAATGGCCGAACGAACCGGCCCCGTGGACTATGATTACCGAGTGCCCGCAATTCCTCAGTTCCCTGATTACTGCGGATACAGCATCAACCCGATCCAGCCTGACCTGTTTGTACTCTGATTTGTCAGTAATGAGCCCCCCACCCAGTTTCACTATTACTCTGGCCATCTTACTAGTTATTGCCATGAGGTGTATGACTTAGCCTCTCCCGTAGTTTATTGACGAGGTGTCCCCTGAGGTTGATATGGGTGACGCCGAGGCAATAGAACAGTACCAGAGATGGCTGCAAGCTAGACTTTCCATCGCCGAGCAAATTGAGGATCCAGCAGAGAAGGACAGGACTACCAAGCAGATCGAATCGGCAATCCAACTATCTATCAAATACAGGCAGATTGTCTCTGAAGGAGTGGAAGAGATTCCGTCTCCCTTCGTTCACAGAGACTCTCCCGTAAGATTGGTTGAGGATGAGAGAGTCACTAGCACTGTGGTTTCCAATGCATCGGTATGTAGGAACTGTGAGGAAGCGATTAGCGATGACTTGGACTTCTGTCCGTCATGTGGTGAGTACTGCTAATCACTCTTCTTCGTCCCAGTGAACTCGTGCCAATTCATATTCCGGGTGGTCGAAGGGAACGACGGAGAGGTATTCTGCTGGGGCCTTGTCCGCTAGGTAAACGGTAATACCAGCATGCCAAATGGTCTCCCCAGCAGCTACCATGCGAGCCGTATCGACCTCTAGCAGAGTTGGTAGTGAGTGGTGCACGTGTCCCGCTTCCGCCGCCGAGCGGATGTTTGCCGATAGGTGCACGTGTGACCGACCGCTCGGACTCACGCCAAGTTCCAGCAGGTTGCCGGCCTCTTCTGTTGAACAGGGATAATACAAAGCTTCTGGGATGTTGTCGGTAGGAAGGTCCAACTCGATTTCTACAGTATGCCCATAAGTAGCCCGAATCATGTTCCCTCTGACCTCGTACCTACCTTTTGGATCGGTCTCTGAGATGGCTCGGAAGTGATGGGGCCTGAGCCAGTGGTACCTTCGTTCGTTAGAACCTTTGAACTGCTTGACGATGTCTTTGACATCGATCCAGCCATTGATATCCATTTCCAAATCAAACTTCTCAGGAGCATGCCTTAGCACCAGCGCCAATCGTCTTGCCATACTGTCTCTCTCGCCCGTCCTCATGATGAATCTCCCCTCTTCATTACAAGCTGGACACAGATGGTCATCTGCGTAGTAGCCATGATTGGTACACTCTCTAATCATAGTATCAGAACTTCGAGTGTCATACCTCTCATGAACCCCTCGGTTGCCCAATTTGCAACACCTACTCCGCTGGTCAATGGTTATCTGTGAAAACTCAGTCGTCGGTCCGTGAAAGCAGTAATCGTCGATTGGGCCCGCTCTCCGTTCCATAGGGCTCACAAGGGCTCGTTGAGTGGCCTCCG
>CAZSPJ010000109.1:0-2957 GCA_964608795.1 uncultured Candidatus Poseidoniales archaeon
GGCCTCTCGACGAACGGCATGACCTGACTGGTCTCACGGTCGGGGGCGAAGCTCTGCCCGACGCTCGGATGATCCGAGCCGACCCTTTCCTTGGTGGCTGCATCGACCATGGTCGCAGGCTTCCCATGGTAGTCATTCTTCAGGATAGTCAACCTGCCGACGAATGGAATGGTCCTCAGGGCGGTCTTGAGAGTCATCCACATCGGCCTGATGACCAGATTACGGAAGTTGGGGGTGGCGTGAGGGTGTCCTGTGTTGGCTCTGTAACTCATCTCCTCACCTCCTACTTCCTATGGCTCCCTGGCGATGCCTTGACCACTGCCTGCGTGCTGTACGGCCTTCGCTGGATCTCAAGCGCCTCCTCGTCCTCGTCGATTGCGAGGATTACGAACAGACCTCCTGAGACCAGCGTGACCGCCGCTGGAACCCAGAGATCCCAAGGCCCGCCGGTCCAGAACTGTAGACGTAGGATGGTGGCGATGACGAGATTGAGCATCGAGAGCGGTAGCAGGTAGCGCCAGCCGAACTCGAGAATCTGATCGGTTCGCACCCTGTGAAGGGAAGCGCGTATCCATACGAAGACAGCGAACAGCAGCCACGCCTTGAGAAGCACCCAGATCAGTCCCGGTATCACTGAGAACACAGTCGAGAAGATACCACCGACTGCGGGCAGATTCGAGAGCGTGTGCTGGAACGGCGCCTCCCAGCCACCGAGGAAAAACAGCGCGAACAGGATGCATGCCGCGTACGAGCGCATGTACTCGGCTGCGAACATCAGCCCCCAGCGAATGCCCCCGTACTCGGTCCACCAACCCTCTACGAGCTCGGCCTCGGCTTCGGGCATGTCGAACGGGATGCGTTCGACCTCTGCAATCATCGTGACTAGGAAGAGCAGGGCACCGAGCGGCATCAGGAAGATGTTCCAGACATTGCCCTCGTCCTGTCCCATCTGGAAGTCGACGATTTCAATGATGTTGAACGAGCCGCTCAGCACCGCGACTCCGAGAACCGTGATCAAAAGCGGTATCTCGTAGGCGGTGAGCTGGGCTGCCGAGCGCATCCCCCCAATCAGCGTGTACTTGTTGTTCGACGCCCAGCCGGCGAAGAATACGCCTAGAGGAGCTATCCCGAATATCGCCATCATGAAGAGTAGGGAGAGTTCGGGGTTGGCAGCATAAATATGCGGCCCGAACGGGACGAAGGCGAACACCATAATCGTGGTCGCGAGGATGATTACCGGGGCGACCTCGAAGACCACCTTGTCGGCGTTCTTCGGTACAATGTGCTCCTTGGTCGCGAACTTCATGAAATCGGCGAAGGCCTGGAAGAAGCCGGGCAGTAGGAACCAGTATCCGTGGTAGCTTCGATTATTGACCCGTGCGACCGTCTCAAGATCGTGCGAGTTGCCCCAAGTAGAATTGAGTGCGTTCACCACCCATCCAATGGGGGCCCCCATCCCGAACGGGAGCTGCTTCCACCACTCACCGGCAGTGACGCCGCTCTCACCGACCCACAGACTCCTGAGGGTGGTGGTGGCACCGAGCCTATCCATCAGACGTCCGATGAACTTCCGTTCGATGTACGGGATGGCCAGCATGGTGGTCATCATCATGCCAAAGACGACTGTGCACATGATGGTAGCATGCATGAAGGACTCGAGAGCGGGTTGAATGCTGGCGAATCCGCTCTGCATGTTGAAAATCGGCCCCATGGTGATTGGTTCAGGCCATGCCCATGTGCTCGGAATCGTTACCTGCATGTCGATATCACCAGAGGGTAGGACATCGTGCACGTTGTCCATCGACCAGTTGGAGAAAGACTCGGACCACCCGACCACATCCAACCAGTCGCTGCTCGTCATCAGATCACCTGTCAGTCTCCCCTATGCATGGATCGAAGGAGCCCATGATAGCCGGTATGTCGGCGACCTTGTAGCCAATCATGCACTTGGCCGCATATGGAATCGTGATGAACATGGGAGAACGTATCGACACCCTGTACGGCTGCTTTCCGCGACCCTCTCCGCCCCCTGCGATGTAGAACATCGACTCGCCCCTGCTGTCCTCAAAGTGATGAGCGCCGGTGGTTCCCTCGGGGGCTCGGCTGGGCGCCTTGGCGAGAATCATAGGATCCTCGGGCTCATGGTAGGTGTCGGCGCCGCCGGGCATCTTGTCGAGAGCCTGAAGCACCAGCGAGGCGCTTACGCGCATCTCCTCGACTCTGACTCTGTAGCGGTCGTAGCAGTCGGCACCCTTGATCGATGAGCGTTCGACTGGTGGCGCCCAGTCGAGTTCGCTGTACACTGAGTAGGGGTGAGCCCAGCGGATGTCGTAGTTCACTCCTCCCGCTCTCAGATTGGGTCCGGTGACTCCGTGATTGACCATCTCCTCCGGCTTGGCGTAGCCTACACCTTGGCTACGTACTAGGAACACTGTGCTCTCGTCGAACAGCGCCTCGTACTCCTGGATTCTGTTGAGGAACAGCTTGAGCTTGGCGCGGGCGCGCTGAGCGAAGCCGTAAGGCAGGTCGCGCTTGACGCCACCGATGCGAGGGAAGTTGTAGTGCATCCTAGAGCCACCGAGTTCCTGCAGCAGATCCATCATCATCTCACGCTCGCGTAGGCACCACACCATCACCGAGAGGTTTCCGATGTCGGGCCCGTAAGCCCCCAGCCACATCAGGTGGCTGGCGACGCGCTGCAACTCAACTGCCACTAAGCGGATGTACTCGGCTCGCTCAGGTACCTCGACCTCTAGGAGGTCCTCAGCGGCGTAGATGTAGGCGTGCGACCACGTGTTGGCGCTAGCGTAGCAGAGTCTGTCACAGTAGGTCGTGATTTGAGTGAAGTCACGGGATTCGCAAATCTTCTCCACACCTCTGTGGATGTAGCCGAGATCAGGTTCTGTGTCCACGACAGTCTCGCCGTCGACCTTGACCTTGAGGGTCCAGAGTCCGTG
>CAZSPJ010000110.1:0-2914 GCA_964608795.1 uncultured Candidatus Poseidoniales archaeon
TCCCTCGTACCTTACCCCGAGCACAACTCAACCCCTAGAGTGACTGGCGGTACGGCGATGGTCAAGCAGAGCCTGGGTCTACCAAGCGCCAATTACAGGCTGCGCCCCGATACCCGGGCTCATATCATGCACTACCCTCAGCAGTCGATTGTCGGCACGCGCGCGATGCAGTCGACCAACTTCAACAGCAGACCCGGTGGCCAGAACTTCGTAGTCGCCATAATGAGCCAGCACGGATACAACATGCAGGACGCCGTCATCATGAATCGATCGTCCGTCGAGCGCTCCTTGGGTCGTTCCGCTTTTATCAGGACCTACAACGCGGAGAACAAACGGTTCCCCGGCGGTCAGGAGGAGCGGATCGAAGTGCCCGGAACCGGTCTCGACGAGATCAAGGGTCTGAAGTCGTTCGACAGCTACGCCCACCTCGAGAGGGACGGGCTGCCGGTGCCCGAGGAGTTCCTGTCGACCTTGGACAAATCGGACAGGGCTGTCCTAGTGGGCAAGACCAGCCCTCCACGATTCCTAGAGGAGGCTCACGGTGCCTTCTTGCAGGCCCAAGAGAGGAGGGAGTCCTCGATGCTGGTTCGACACGGTGAGGAGGGTTGGGTCGACAATGTGTTCGTCACCGAGTCCCTCGACTCAGGACGCCTCGTTCGGATTACTCTGCGTACCAACAAGATCCCGGAGCTCGGAGACAAGTTCGCTAGCCGCCACGGCCAGAAGGGCGTGATTGGGCGCCTCGTCAACGAGGAGGACATGCCATTCACCGTTGACGGCGTGATTCCTGACCTGCTCATCAATCCGCACGCCATCCCTTCGCGGATGACTGTGGCTCACGTTCTTGAGATGATTGGCGGAAAGGTCGGTTCCTTGGAGGGCCGTAAGATCGACGGAACCGCCTTCACAGGTGAGAAGGAGGACTCCTTGCGCGCAGGGCTTCTGCGTAACGGATTCAACCACACTGGGCGCGAGTCCATGATGAACGGCGAGACCGGTGAGGACTACACCGCCGATGTCTTCGCTGGCGTCATCTACTATCAGAGGCTGCACCACCTGGTCAGCAGCAAGCTGCATGCCAGAAGCCGTGGCAGGGTGCAGATACTGACTCGCCAGCCTACCGAAGGTCGGGCCCGTCAAGGAGGCCTCAGGTTCGGTGAGATGGAGCGTGACTGCCTGATTTCGCACGGCGCGTCGATGGTAATCAAGGACAGGCTACTGGACGAGTCGGACGGTTGGGACCTGATGGTCTGCAACACTTCGGGATGCGGTCACATCGCTTACTACGACTGGAAGCGCCGCACCACTGTATGCCCCTACTGCGGCGACCGCTCCGACGTCCACAAGGTGCAGACCTCCTACGCGTTCAAACTGCTGCTTGACGAGATGAAGAGCCTCGGGGTGGCGATGCGACTGGAACTGGAGGACCGAAGATGAGCGCACGCGACGCAGCCAAGATCCCGAAGAGGATCGAATCGATCAAGTTCGGATTGATGGATCCCAACGAGATTCGCAAGATGTCGGCAGTTGAGATCAAGACCGCTGACACATACAAGGACGACGGGCACGCCTACAAGCAGGGCCTGATGGACCCTAAGATGGGAGTCATAGACCCCGGGATCCGCTGCGAGACCTGCGGCAACAAGCACGAGGAGTGCCCGAGCCACTTCGGCCACATAGCCCTCGAGCTGCCTATCATGCACATCGGTTTCACCAACTTGATCAAGACCGCGCTCAAGTCGACTTGCAACACCTGCAGCAAGGTCTTACTCCACAGCTCGGCTGAGACCCACCCCCTCGATCCTGAGAAGTCCGAGCAGGACTACTACCGGGATCGAGTCCACGACATCATCATCAAGCACGGCGTGGGCTCTCGCGAGTTCAAGACCATCATCAAAGACATCGAGAAGGAGTGTTCCCACAAGAGGAGGGCCATCTGCATGCACTGCGGTTCTGAGCAGGGCAAGATCATGCTCGACAAGCCTTCGACCTTCAAGGAGAAGAAGGCGGATAAGGGCGAGCACAAGCTGAACGCCCGCGACATCCGAGAATGGCTCGAGCGGATTCCCGACGAGCACCTAATCTTCCTCGGGATGAACAAGGACTCCAGTCGCCCCGAGTGGATCATCATGAAGGTCCTCCCAGTCCCTCCGATTACAGTCCGCCCATCTATCACCCTCGACAGCGGCGACCGCTCCGAGGACGACCTAACTCACAAGTTGGTGGACGTTCTCAGGATTAATCAGCGCCTGCGAGAGAACCGTGACGCAGGTGCCCCGCAACTAATCGTCGAGGACCTCTGGGAGCTGCTTCAGTACCACTGCACCACCTACTTCGACAACCAGACCAGTGGAATTCCTCCTGCCAGGCACCGCTCCGGACGCCCCCTCAAGACCCTCGCTCAGCGTCTCAAGGGCAAGGAGGGCAGGTTCCGCAGCAACCTCTCGGGCAAACGCGTCAACTTCTGCGCTCGCACTGTAATCAGTCCTGACCCCAACCTCGGGATTAACGAGGTCGGAGTGCCAGAGAAGACCGCCAAGGAGCTCACGGTGCCCATTCGGATTACCAGCCGCAACAGGGAGCAATTGCGCCAAATGGTCCTGCGCGGGCCCGATATGCACCCGGGCGTCAACTACATCGTGCGGGGTGACCACTTCAGAGTGCGAATCACAGACCGCACGAAGTACATCTGGGCTGGATTCCGCTGCCTCAACCCAGAGTGCGTCTCTGGTGAAAAGGATGAGTCGCTGCCGAAGATTAATGGAATATCTCAATTCCATCCGGACGCTCACTACCCTGGTTTTAGGCCCGATCTGAACGAGGTCCTGCATGCTCCGAACTTCCTGCCTGGACTTGAGTTGAAGCGCCAGATGCGCAGGAACGCCATCGGCGACCTTGAGGAGGAGTACGCTGT
>CAZSPJ010000111.1:0-2879 GCA_964608795.1 uncultured Candidatus Poseidoniales archaeon
TCAAATCGGACTGGGAACTGGAGATGCACCGCGAGAGTGGGAGAATCAACCGGATGATGTTCGAAGTAATCCGCGACCAAGGTGGCCTCGGACAGACCGAGATAGAGATGGCCGGCGCTGCCGACGAGGTAAGTAGAGCCGCGGGCTTCGGCGGCCGTATCAGGATGAGGACCTGGCCGATGGATTGCGATAGAGTGGTCATCGCCGCGGGGCGCTCCGGCGCTGTGCCATCATACTTCGACTCGGGCGTCGCCGGGCTCGGAGCCAGTCCGATGGCCTCGTTGGGTGCGGGCTTCGCCAGAGTCTCCGGGGGCGAGCCGGTCCTAGTGGACATCGTCCATGTCCACCGCGGCTACGTGTCCGACTGCACTCGCATGTTCAGCGCCGGGCGACTCTCCGACGAATGGATGCAGAAGCTAGATGAGATGGTTGAGGTCGCAGACTTCGTCATCGGCAGTCTCGGAAAAGGCATAGACTGCTCGGCTGTCTGGGACGAAGGGTGCGCAATGGTAGCGGAGATGGGGCATGCCGAACACCTGATGGGGATGCCCCCTGATCAGGCTAGGTTCCTGGGCCATTCTGTGGGCCTCGAACTAGACGAGACGCCTGTGGTGGCAAGGGGCTTCGACCGGCCTCTGGAAAGAGGAGGTACGATGGCCATCGAGCCTAAGGTGATCTATCCTGAAGGAGCCATTGGAACCGAGGACACATGGGTGCGAGGAGCAGATGGGATGGAGTGTCTGACAATGGGCGATTCTTTTCCGATGCTGACGGAGTGGTAGCATGAGGAAGCCCGTCGTCTCCGTGTTCGGATCCCACGACCTCAGTGAAGTCCCCGAGGTCGAGTTGTTGTGCGAGGATCTCGGCCGCGCCATCGTGGATCTGGGGTGCAGAGTTGCATGCGGCGGCCTAGGTGGCTCCATGGCTGCCGTGTGCAAGGGCGCACAGAGCAGCAAATGCTACCTGAGTGGCGATACCATCGGAATCCTGCCTATGGAGGACGCCGACTCAGCCAATCCGCATGTCGATGTAATCATTCCAACCGGCCTCGGGCTGTTCAGGAACATGCTGGTAGCGCGCGCTGGGGATGTCTGCATAGCTGTGAGAGGCGGTTCTGGAACGCTGTCAGAGATTGCTTTCGCATGGCAGCTCGACAAGCCGGTTGCCACTATGTCGAGTACAGGGGGATGGGCCACCGAACTCGCCGGCAGGGGGTTGGATCGCCGCAGAGAGGGGCAGGAGGTCGTCGACCTAGAGAACGTGGGAGCCGCGAAGGCCTGGATTTCGGAGGTGCTAGGACTTTGACCAGAGCTAGGCGAAACGCACAGATGAGACTCGCCAGAGTGCTGCGAGACCGCAACGAACCGCACGGTCAGCCGATTACAGACGAATCGATACTGAAGGGAGTTGAGGTGGATGATGCCGGAATAGTGGAATTATGGGTGAAACCCCCCCATCCGCACTGTCCATGCTGCCTCGATGACCTGATTATCCTCAGGAACGAGATAACCTCGCAAAAAGGAGTGCTCGGATGTCATGTAGAAGTGGTTGGAATACCACATGCAGAACGATGGACTGCGGCTGTGAACGAATAATGTTTTCAATATTTATTAATAATTATTAATAAAAGGTTCATTCCTCTGATTCAGTAACCGTTTCCGGAGCCTCGCGCGACATTCTCTCCTCAACCTCGCGCATCTTTGAGGTGAACCGCCCTGAAATCCACCACACCGCGATTACGATGGCAGCGATATCGAACGCAAGTACGGCGAGAAACTCGGTTTCCGTCCAATCTACCATTCAAGCACCTACAGGGGGGGTATCAGGTCGATCTCGCACGAGCCTATCGGGTGGATACAGCATGTGAGTGTGCCGCCAGCAGCCACCAAATCCTCATCAAGCCCGGGAGGAAGCTCATCAGGCAAGTCCACCTGCCCGCTGATTAGCCTTACGAGACAGGTCCCGCAGTTGCCTGAGGTGCAGTTGGTGGGAATCTTCACTCCCGCCATCTCAGCAATCTCTACAATCGGGGTATCAGGGACAATTCTAGCAGTTCCTAGAGGCTTTGAGCCGCGGAAGAACCGGATTACCGGGATCTCTTCGGACATGGACCTGCCTCAGCGGTCTTCCCAGCGCGTCCATCTGCCTGTCTGCTTGTTGAAGACCAGCCCGGCCTTCTTCATCCACTTGTTGAACTTCGTGGCGCCCGCGCCGGTTGCTATGATGAACTCCTCGCGATGCTCCTGAGCCTGGATGTAGCCCTTGGCGGCGATGGTCTGGTCAATCCAGTCATCTATGCTCATCAGCACTCCAGAGAGTTTGCTTGACTCGACCGCGGCCTCGAGCTCTTCGGCCGATGCGCCAGTAGATTCGAGATCACGTATCATCAAGTCAGTGACCGAGGAGGCTTTCTTCTTCTTCGGCTGTCGAGATACTGGCAGCCGCGGTTTCTTCTTGGCGTCGATCTTGATTCTAGAGCCGTTGTCCAAGCGATCTTCGACAATCTGGGCCATTGGGGCTCTAAACTCCTCCTCGCACTCCCAGCAGACCAGCGAATAATCGGTCATATCTTCAACCACATTACTCCCCAGTGGGTCGATTTCCTCTCCGCATGAGGGACATGCGTGGAGGCAGATCCTAGGTGCAATCTTCCTGCGGAAATCGACGATGTCCTGCGGAGTCCCAACCAGTTCGAGCATCTCATGGTCCCGCGCGGCCTCTAGCCCCCTGGTCTCGAGTTGGTCGCGCAGTTTGGAACGCTGCTCGTCCTTGGACTCATCATCGAAGGTGTTCTCCAACTTGACGATTAGTTCGATGGTCTTGCCCAACCTGTTCATCACCAGTTTCTTGTTGCGGAACGCCTCGACCCTCGCTATCCT
>CAZSPJ010000112.1:0-2878 GCA_964608795.1 uncultured Candidatus Poseidoniales archaeon
GGGATGCCTATGGAGAAGTCGATCATGCTCACCATCCCAGCCGGCTCATGAACGACGTCCTGACGTCCTCCAGAGCGGTATCGCATCTTCCCATGGCCTCGTTAGCGCTATGTTCGATCTCGTCGACGTCCTCGCCATCGAGGTAGTCTGTGTTGATGCGTACGTTCATCTCTGCCATCCTCGCGGCTGTGTGAGTCAGTTCGGCGGATGATGCGAGGTCGGTTAGCGCGTTACTGTTGCATTCGCGGGACATTTCCAGAAGCTTGTGGAGCAGTTCGGAGGCAGAAACCAAGGTCTCTAGGGGAACAATGGCAGCTCCGATGGTAGCCTCCCTGATTGCTTGTCTCCGGGATTCCCGGAAGCCCTCGTTCTTGGGCGTCCTGTAGGCTGCCATGACTGAATCGAAGGCATCAGCGTCCCTATCGGCAAGTGCAAGGGAGTCACTGATCGCCTCATCTGACCGCTCGATAACCTCGCTGGCTATCTCATGGCCGTTTGACCACTTTTCGCTTGCTACGGTCAGTCTCGCCACCATCGCAGCCAGCGAATGCGCATGAGCTAGGCACAGGGCCGCCACGGAACCCCCTCCTGGGGTGGGTGAATCGGATGCTATCGAATCGAGAATCTCGCGATACCCATCATTCAACTATATCACCCAAATTTCTCTTAACAGCCCACTCTATGATACTGTTGTAGGCATCGAATTCCTCGAGTTCACTCAACATAAGGCCATTAATTGCTGATTGTACCAATGTGGCGTGATCAGCACTATCCGGCTCATTGTGATAGTGCCTGCCAGCACTGATTATAGCATTCAGGGGGACCAGTCCCACTAATTCTCCTGCTACTGCTTTGAGGCCAATATTTCCTGCTTCCGTTCGGATGGCTTCAGTTACTGTATGCAACCCTGTAACATTGTGGTCCAACAGGTTCATTGAGACTTGGGCAGTATCTTCATTGTACATCCATCCCGCGGCTTGAAGCGATTGAAACATCCCTGGTTTCCTGACTGGATTACCGTCAACATCCTTCACCTTGTCCCCATTCTCGTCACGTAGAATTACACCACTAGTTCGAATGGTTCCAGCAATTGCGTTCGCCTTCTTCTTATCAGAAGTATCGAGGTTGACATTGTATGCAATCAGAATCTGACGAGCACCGGTTGCGGTGGCCCCCATTCTTGGTTTGAACTCTGCAGAACCGTAATCCGGGAACCATTCAGAACTGGTGATTTTACTCTCTAGCCCCTCATATTCACCCCTTCGGATATCTGGTAGTCTAACTCTTTGATCGCTTCGAGCAGATTCTGCATACAGGTATACGGGTAGATCAAACATCTTTGACACTGCCTCTGCATATCTCTCTGATAGGGAGATACAGGTTTCAATCGTAGCACCCTCTAGTGGGATAAATGGGACTACGTCGACAGCGCCCATTCTGGCATGCTCACCGTGATGTGTTCTCATATCGATTAATTCAATTGCAACTGCAGTACTTGTAACTGCAGCCTCCAGTACTGATTCTGGCGGACCGACCATTGTTACAACAGTGCGATTGAAGTCATGGCCCATGTCTACATCTAAAATTGAAACACCATCTACTGATTTTATGGAGTCTGTAATCGCATCGATAATGGTAAGGTCTCTACCTTCACTATAATTCGGGACGCACTCAATCAACATCGGGACCACATCGCCCCCTCGGGCTTACGAGTGATGAGGGTTGCTAATCATCGATACAGAGAATCGGGTCCGCTGTAATCCGACTCCTTTCGTTTGCTGTCGATCATAGAAATAGCATCTGTGAAGTCCTTGTGGTTGCACGAGGACCTGTCATCGGATATCGCTTGCATACCGGCTTCGATGACAACGGATTTGATTTCTGCCCCACTATATCCTTCAGTGGCAATAGCAAGTTTTCTGAAACTCACTCCTTTCAGTGGCATGTGCTTGCACTGAACATCGAATATCAGTTCCCTCGCCTCAGAATTTGGCATATTGATGGAGATTATCCTATCGAACCTCCCCGGCCTCAACAACGCAGCATCTAGCAATTCTGGCCTATTGGTAGCCGCAATCACCTTGACATTGTCCAATGGGTCGAATCCGTCAAGCTCTGCCAGAAGCTGCATCAAAGTCCTCTGAACCTCCCTGTCACCCGATGTAGCCACATCGAGCCTCTTTGAGCCGATTGCGTCTATCTCATCGATAAAAATTATTGATGGGGATTTGGTCCTTGCCAAGTCGAACAGTTCCCTAACCATTCGTCCACCCTCACCGATATACTTCTGAGCCAACTCTGAACCAACGAGGCCGAGGAATGTGACTTCTGTTGAGTTCGCAACGGCTTTGGCAAGCATTGTCTTTCCTGTTCCGGGCGGACCAGTGATTAGGACTCCTTTTGGAGGATCTATGCCAAATTCCCTAAACGCCTCAGGTTTGGCCAATGGCAATTCTATGGACTGCCTCAATTGTGCGATTTGCTCATCTAGGCCCCCTAAATCTGAGAATGACGTCTCAGGCCTTTCCAGTACCTCCGCACCAGATACTAGGGGGTCCCATGCGTTATCTAGGACCTCAATAATCGACAACGTGTCTTGATTCATAGCCACTCTCGCCCCGGGGGCTATAGAGGCATCATCAATACGCCTGTTGACAGTGACTAGGAAAACTGTGCCGTTAGAACTCCTGACAACGGCATTGTCTCCGACTCTATCCTGAATGTAGCCTATCACATAAGGGGGTGAGCGTAGATTTCGGAGCTCTTCATCGAGTCTGTTCACGCGCTTCTTGAGTTGAGTGCATTCATTTTCAAGGAACAACTTCTCCGTTAGTAATTGCTGAGCGCTTTCAGACAATTCCTTCAGTTCCTTCTGGAC
>CAZSPJ010000113.1:0-2877 GCA_964608795.1 uncultured Candidatus Poseidoniales archaeon
TCCTGTAGTCCTCACCGAACACATCGCGGGTCAGTGCGAGGGCCGCGGTCGTCTTGCCAGTGCCCGGAGGGCCGGCGAACAGCAGGTGCGGGAAGCTGCGCATCTTGGCGTACGCCTTGAGCCGGTCGACCACCGCTCGCTGACCCTTGATGTCGCCCACGGTCTGCGGACGATGGCGTTCTACCCACAACTCGCTCATGACAATCCTTCCTCATCCTGATGCGGGCGTCCATGAATGTTGTGAGCGGCGCAGCGCGCCCCTGCTCAATACCTCTCTTCCTCGTTCGGGAAGTCCACGCTGCGGACGTCCTCCACGTACTGCCTGACCGCTGCCTCGGCGGCTCCCCCTAGGTCGGCGTACCTCCTCAGGAACCTTGGAGAGAAGTCCTTGGTGATGCCGAGCATGTCATGCAGAACCAGCACCTGGCCGTCGCAGTCCGAGCCCGCTCCGATGCCGATGGTGGGGATGGTCAGCGCCTCGCTGGCCTGCTTGGCGAGTTCGGAGGGTATCTTCTCGAAGACCACCGAGAAGCAGCCTGCCGCCTCAAGCGCCTTGGCGTCCTCGATCAGCATGGCCGCCTCGGCATCCTCCTTGGCCCTCACCGAGTATGTCCCGAACTTGTAGATGCTCTGGGGAGTCAGTCCTAGGTGGCCCATCACCGGGATGCCGGCCTCGACGATGCGCTTGACCGACTCGCATACCTCGGCTCCGCCCTCCAGCTTGACGGCGTGCCCGCCCGACTCCTTCATGATGCGGATGGCCGAGTCGAGCGCGGTCTTGGAGTCGCCTTGGTATGAGCCGAACGGCATGTCGACTACGACCAGTGCTCGATCGACGCCGTTGACCACGCACTGGGCGTGGTAGATCATGTGGTCGAGGGTGATTGGCACCGTAGTCTCGTTTCCTGCCATCACGTTGGAGGCCGAGTCGCCGACCAGTATGACATCGATGCCAGCGCCGTCCACGAGGCGGGCCAGCGAGTAGTCGTACGCTGTCAGCATGGCAATCTTCTCGCCGGACTGCTTCATCTTCTGCAGGGTCTGCGTAGTGACCTTCCTCGCTCGGCTGGAAACCATGGCACTCCCTCTGGGAGTGCGGCGAGGGCTATTGACGCCTTCAACCACTCGCCTGACTCAGGACTCGTCCGAGGCCATCGTCTCGAGCGCCATCAAGAACTGCTCGAGGTGAATCAGTCCGTCGCTGTTGTCGTCGGCGGCGTGGAAGTAGTCGCGCAGCGTGTCCACGTCCTCGTACTCCATGCCTAGGGCGTCAACGCAGGACATGAACTGCCTGAGGGTCAGCAGATTATTGCCCCATGTGTCCGCTGCGAAGAACGCGGATGCACGTCGGCGTGACTCGGCGCGCTGGGGGTCGGTGGACATCAGTCTGAAGGTCTCCCATGGCGAGACCTTGTGGCTCTGGTGCTTCTTGCCGTAGCTCTGGTAGATTAGCCAGCCGACGACAGCGGCGGTCGCAGCGCCGATGACCGCCTCCATCCCCATGAAGTAGAGTAGTAGGCTACCCGAGATAATCCCAAACAACTGCAAGAAGGGGCGGAGAGGGGCGTTGTACTCGGGCCGGTACCATGCGTGGGATGGCGTAGCCTTTCTGAGTACCAGAACAGACAAGCACATCAGCACATACACCATAATCTGGAATCCCGAGGCGTACTTGGCGACCTGATGGACGTCTATGGTGAGAAGGGCCACTGCCATCGCCAGCCCGGTGAGGGCGATGGCGATGTGAGGGGTCTCGTACCGGGGGTGGACGTCCTCGAGCATATCGGGCAGCAGATTGTCCCTAGACATCGCGAACAGGTAGCGCGATGCAGCGAGTATCCCTGCCAGTGACATAGACGTCATCGTCAGGATGGCCACGACAGCAGCGAAGATAGCAACATTGCTCCCTCCTACGACCTCGGCGAAGGCGCGGACGGGGTCCTCGATGGCATGGCCATTCGAATCGAAGAACGCCTCGTGCGGAATCACGGCCACCATCGTCGCGACCAGTACTGCATAGAGAACAGCCCCTATCCCGAGGGAGGTCAGAATTCCCCCTGGCAGGTTCCTGCCCGGGTTCTTGATCTCCCCTCCTATGGCCGCTACCTTGGCCACCCCAGCATAGGATACTAGCACGAAAGCGGCGGCCTCACCCATCCTCGTCCAGTCGCTCGTGCTCTGCAGCACCGGCCGGGCCTTCGAGTAGTCCGCATCACCGGAGACGTTGGCCCAGATGGTCAGTCCGACCAGCATGAGGATGGACAGGGTGACGATGGGCGTCTGTACCGCCTTTATCCTCTTCATCCCGAGGATATTGACGATGCCTATCAGTACCAGCATACTGAGGGCTGCCTGAATGGCGCTGACATCGGTCCCCAGATATCCCTGGACGAACATCAGGTAGGCCGAGAATCCAATCAGGGCGAAGGCGGCCTTGAGCAGGAAAGAGGCCCAGAGTCCGAGCCCGGCTATGGTCCCGAACAACGGACCGAAGGTCCTCTCGATGAACACGAAGGAGCCGCCCGAAGTCGGCATGGCCGAGGCCAACTCGCTCTGGCTGATTGCACCTGGAATGACCACGAGTGCGGCGAGGACATAGGCCAGCCATACCCCTCCTCCGACCATGGCGTAGGCGAGGGATGGCAGTACGAACAGCCCGCTCCCTATCATGGCCGAGAGCGAGATGATAATCACCGAAAACAGTCCTAGTTTGCGCTCTAGAGTGCTGGAGACCGCCTCGATGGGCTGCAGGACGATGCCTACGAGGTCCTTCGGACCTACCGGTCGCATGTTTGGCGCGAATCTAGGCCGTTGTTGAAGGTTCTCCCGCCGAATCCTTCATGCTTAGCGCATCCTCTGAGAGATTGAGAATGAGAG
>CAZSPJ010000114.1:0-2872 GCA_964608795.1 uncultured Candidatus Poseidoniales archaeon
TTCTTGGGCTTCTTCACCATCTCAGTCCAGCCGCTGAAGCAGTGGACCTTGTTGGTCCCGCGCTCCCTTAGCTCTATGTCGGTGTGTCCACGCGTGGCCGCCTTTAGGGCTGCACCGCGTGGTTGCTTGCTAACGAACACCTGTGTGGTGTCGCTACCGCCTTCCATCAGTACGAAGTATTTCTTTCCAGACATTATGCAATTCCTCCACTCCGCGCGCTTTCAGAAGGGATAATGAAGTTATGGGCGGAGAAACGCTATACTGCGGCTCAATTGAGGGGTTTATTCGATTACCGGGGTGGTCGAAATCTCACATTTCTGCGCA
Source organism: uncultured Candidatus Poseidoniales archaeon (assembly GCA_964608795.1). GTDB lineage: Archaea > Thermoplasmatota > Poseidoniia > Poseidoniales > Thalassarchaeaceae > Thalassarchaeum. The sequence goes on from CAZSPJ010000114.1 coordinate 325, forward strand.
AGCTAGGGTCTTGGTATTCACGACTCCAGGGATTGATCTGATGGATTCGACGACATTTCGGGCAATGTCGCCCATGTCGTCGCCTTCGACCTTGACGATTAGGTCGTAGTCGCCGAAGAGCAGGTTGGAGTCGGTGACGCAATCGAGACTGGCCGCTGCCTCACAGACGCTGGACTCCGAACCGGGCTCGACGTTGATTAGCACGTATCCGGAGGACATGGGGCGTCTAGCGAGCCATCGCGAATCAAGGTTGCCTAGCACCTTGGAGGAGAGTGGAGGCCCCCGATGAATAGATATCCGATGGCCCCCCCTTAGGGGCGTATGGCCGAGGTAGTGATAGTACGTGAGTGCCAACATGGGCAGGTCCGCGTCTTATTCGGCAATCTGCCTCGTGTAGAAGGTGACGTCATGGTCATCCCAGCCAACAACAGGCTGGCTGGGCGTGAGGGTCTCGATGAGAGGCTGCAACAGGCCGCAGGCCCGGAGCTCAGGGAGTTCTGCGCTGGGATAGCCAGAGAGCGCCGTAAGTTCAACCTGCAGCCCTGTGGAGTAGGCGAGGCCGTAACCACCCCTTCATTCAACCTCCCTGCCAAGCATCTGGTGCATGTGGTCGGCCCCGACTGCAGGAGGCCGACGCAGGACAACTTCAGGCGCGAGCTGCTGAAGAAGTCCTACGAGGCGCTGTTCGAGGTGGTCGAGAAACTCGACCCTCGCGAGACGCTGGTGACCCCACCCCTCGGGATGGACGTCTTCGCCTATCCGCATAGGGAGGGAGCTCGAATGACCATGGAAATCATCCTCGAATGGATGGACGGGGAGGACGACCCCGGAGTCGACATGGTGCTGATCGTCACCGACGAGAACAACTTCCTGACCAACATGAAGACGGTCTACCGCGAGAGCGAGGACCGGTTCCCGGGGGTCGACAGGACGCGAGAATACCGAAAGGGCAAGTTCGAGTGAGCTTGGACCAATGTTCTCAAGAACCCTGAGAATGCGATAGTGGCGTGGGCGGCGTTTACGAACGTGAGTTGCGCGCGGTACTCGCGGGTGAGTTGAAAGGCATACGCGCGATTACCAAATCCTGCAGCGAAATCGAACGTGCGTGCGCCATGCAGGTGATACAGCGCCCGTTTCTGGTCGTCAGGGCCCCTGGCAGTGGTTCCGAGGGTACCGGCGACCTGCTGGTTCTGCGCGGCGACATGTGCTTCCCCATCGAAGTCAAGTCCTCCAAGTTTCCCAAGCAGTACCTATCCGGGCGGACGATGGCCCAGTACGAGGCACTGCGCTCAACTGGGGAGAGATGCGGGCTGTTGCCGCTCTATGCGTACAGATTGAAGGGGGTCAGAGGGGACAGTTGGCGCATCATGCGTGTCGAAGTGGAGTCCCTGACCGGCAAGCTTCGACACCTCTCTAGGAGCATCCCGAAACTGTCACTCACCCGCAACGGCACACCACATCTGGACTGGTCTCATGGGATGCCTCTGCACCGCTTCCTAGCACTGGTGTGTCGCTCAGACGGAGCGCGCTCCATTGACACGCGAACGACGAGTGCTCAGAGGCTCGAATCGGTGCTCGAGTCGGTCAACTAGGCTCCGTTCTCACCAGAGAGTTCGGAATCCAGTCTGTCAAGTCTCTTGCCGAGTCTATCGATGCTCTCCGCGACGCCATTGAGAGAGGCCTGCTCCAGTAGTCTTCTGACGCTGTCTCGCTCACGCCGGAGCGAGTCGAGTCGCCTGTTCAGGCTCCTCTCGTCTTCCCCCGTGCCACTGGCCACGAGAGGCGGACGGGGCTCTGTCTCAAGGCGCTTACTCCCTCAAGACGCAGGTTGAATAGGTAAAATGCGCCCCTTGCATCATGGAAGAGGGCGAGCGAAGGAGGAGCTACTGGCTCCCGCTGCTGATGCTCTACCTGCTGTATTTCATCGGCATGCCGCTGTGGGGAGTGGTGGTCGCAGGTCTCTGGTACATCGGTCTGTTGCACCTTGAGGGCGAGGGGCATCTCGACAGGTACGGGGTGTCGAGGATGCTCGGAGTCGTGCTGATGGTCAGGACCATGCATGGACAGCGGTTCCTAGAACGGATCTCCAGAAGCAGGGGATTCTGGAGAGCGTTTGGGGAATTCTCAATCTGGCTCTGCCTGTTGGTCATGCTCGGAGTCGTCGCTCTGCTCGTGCTCGGCGCGATCAGTACGGTTATGGCTCCGCCTGAGGAGTATCTGCCCGCCAGCGACCTGCTGCTGATACCGGGTGTGACCAGTTTCGTGCCGTTCTGGTGGCCGGTGCTCGCCCTCGTTTTCGCACTGGTTATTCACGAGTACAGCCACGGCATCCAGGCGCGTGCGCACGGCATGCGGGTCCGCAGCTTCGGGCTCTTACTGATCGGACCCATCCCGATCGGGGCCTTCGCAGAACCGCAGATGCATGAGATGGTCCGTGCCCCGAGGCGCGAGAGAATGCGCCTGTACGCCGCGGGCCCGTCAATCAACATCATCGCCACTTATGTCGCACTAATCGTGCTGTCAGCGGCGGCATCGGGTCTGGTTGCGA
>CAZSPJ010000115.1:0-2872 GCA_964608795.1 uncultured Candidatus Poseidoniales archaeon
GTGATACCCAGTGAGGCGACTGATGAGTTGCTCCTCGACGACGAGGAAGAGGAGCCCTCGATGGTCATCACGCTGCCTTCGGCGGAGGTCCTGAAGGACAACTGGCAGGCGTTTTCAGCAATCACCGTGGTGGTCCTGCTGGTCGGCGCCATCGCGTTCTACTTGGTGCAGCAGGACCCGGCCTTCACCGCCCGTCCTCTGCGCTACGGGGACCACATGGACTTCACCGTCACCGAGACCACGATAGAAATCACCGGGGATGAGATGATTGGCATCCTGAGAGATGTCACCTCGCCGACCCTCGACGAGGTCTGCGACGAGCTCCGGGCGACGGTGACCGGCGGGACCGGCGCGATATCGATTCGCAACGGCGGCATCGGCGACATCTCCCACCCGCTGGACGCCAATCTCATCGGTGCGGTGAACGCTCACGATGCCTACGGTAGGGAGCACCTGACCGCCGAGCAGACGGTGATGCACGACCTCGCAATCGACCTGCAGGGCAAGGTCAGGGACGAGGGGACATGCACTAACACCGGCTGGATAAAGGAGGACAACTCCTTGATTTCGAACTCCAAGTCGTGGAGGGAGATTACCGGGAAGAAGACCATCCGGACAGACACCGACCTCAGCTTCACTGACCCGGACAACGTCAGGACGGATGCTAGGGCGGTCTCGTTCGGCTCCGACGGTTACGGCTCACTGGGATCCCTCTCGCCGCTGCTGATATTCCCCCTGACCCCAATAGAGCTGCACGAGTTCTTCGGCGACACACCTCTCACCGATGGACTCTCATCGGTGAAGACCTCGGGCCTGATGGACTGGACCTGGACTGTGCAGGGTGAGATCAACACTCAGATGCATGGTCTAGTCACCCACGTGAGCATCAGCGAGGACGGTCTCGCAGGGTGCGTGGGCCACGTCAACATCGACATTCATGTCAAGCGCGGCAATCCGTGGCCGGTCAAGCAGATGGTGGACATCCTGCTCGACAAGGACGGGGGCGATGACTGCAGCCTCCAGGGGCTGATTTCCGACTACTTGCTCGACCTCCCCGACGGCACCCTCACGGTCAGCGCGGTGATAACCGAGACCTCGAGCAACTTCGGCTCGACGCCCGTGCACTGGGACACGGCCTACGCCGGCAGCCCCGGCAGCGGCGAGGACATACCCAGCAGCCAGCAGCACTGGGAGGAGGCGATGCCGGACGAGTCGGACATCAGGGAGTTCGACCTAGAGGCCGCAGTTGACTGCCTGATGACCAATCACAGCTCGAGCGACGCTGCCGAGGCGCTGGAGTCGGCGGGCTACATTTGGCAGGCGACGTACTCGACCGATGAGTGGAACATGTCATGGGTCGATGACAACGAAAACGCGGGTTGGGTGGTGTTGCGGCACAAGGATTCAGGCTGCATACTGGCCGAGGAGAACGACTACGACGAGGACACCGTATCATGGGATCGTAACGAGATTCCCGAGACCCTCACGTTGGGTCTGATGGAGGAGCGCATACTGTCCGAGTCGAGGTACCCCGAGCTCAACCAGTTCATCAGCAACGGAACCGGCTGGGACCCCTCCATGAGTTACGGCTACCTGCTGGCTACCGCATCGGTTGACATACTGTCACTGAACATTGTCACAGCAGCGGGAATGCGCTCGTGGGAGGAGTCGGGTCGGGACAACACGGCAAGCTTCGCAATCGACGCGGAGAGCGGCAGGATGGTCGGCTGGTACCATACCTCGCTACCCGCTGACTAGCGTCAAACCGTCTTGCTCCGACACTCACCCAGCGGCATGTTCAACAGCACTCTGAGCGCCAAAGGCGCTCGTATGAACGCTGATGACGACGAGGGCGGACTGCCTGAGGTGCAGAAGGCGCCGCTGGTGATTGACGTCGAGTTCACCGAGGTCGAGGAGGAGACCGCAGCGCCGATGCTGGACGCAGTCGACGAGATTAGCACGGCCCGCGCCCGGCCCCCTCTCGACCTCCCTGCTGCCCAGCCGACTCCCGAGGGCAGGGCCAGAGTGGTCACTGTGATCAACCAGAAGGGAGGTGTGGGCAAGACGACCACCGTGATCAACATCGCAGCCCAATTGGCGCTGCGCGGACACAAGGTGCTAGTTGTCGATGCAGATTCACAGGGCAATTGCGCCACCGGCTTAGGAGTCAACAAGAGCAAGGTGCGAGCGACCACGAGGGACCTCATCCTGAACCCGGAGAGCGCTGTGAACGCGAGGCACGCGACAGCGGTGGACGGGCTTCACATGGTGGTGGGTGATCGGAGCCTGATTGGCCTCGAGCAGGAGATGATCAGGCAGCTCGGCCGGGAGCACAGGCTCACCGAGGCCCTAGAGCCACTGCTGCAGCACTACGACATCGTCCTAATCGACACCCCACCCTCACTGGGACTGGTGACAATCAACGCACTGGTAGCCAGCGACGGTATCCTCATTCCGGTCCAGACCGAGTATTTCGCCCTCGAGGGGCTGGCCATGCTCGCGGGCACCATCAGGGAGGTCAGGGGACTTCTCAATCCCAAGCTCGGGGTGGACGGGGTGATGCTGACCATGCACGCGCCCACGCTGCTCAACCAGCAGGTCGCGAGCGAAGTCAGGGAGGCCTTCCCAGAGCTCGTCGTGGAGCCGGCAATTCGCCGCAACATCAGGCTGGCCGAGGCGCCCAGCCACGGCATCCCGATTCACCTGCACGACCCGACTAGCGCCGGTGGTCAGGACTACCAGGCGATGACAAGTGTTCTAGAGCGTCGCTGGGGCCTCGTGTAGGATGTCGGACGAACTCTCCTCTGACTCACCCAGAGCCGCAGTCCTGTGGATGATCTTCGGTAGCCTCTGTTTCGGCACGATGAACGCC
>CAZSPJ010000116.1:0-2819 GCA_964608795.1 uncultured Candidatus Poseidoniales archaeon
CCCCGGATCGACGTTGCCACCGGAGAGGATAACTCCCACCCTGTCCATTCTGCCTTCTAGCGCTCTGAACTCGGGTTTGAGGACCGCTGCAAGTGAGGCCGCTCCGCTCGGTTCGACCACCATCCCTAGGTGCTTGAGGATGAGACGCATGGCCTCGACGACCTCCTCGTCACTGACAGTGATTATCTCCTCGAGATGATCCCTGATGATAGGCCAAGTGTGCTCGCCCATGCTGGTCAGCAAACCATCGCAGATGGTATCCGGGCCGGTCTGCAGCAGCAGCTCGCCGGCTTCCAGCGAACGAGCCGCATCATCAGCCCCCTCAGGCTCCGCCCCGAAGATCCTGGTGTCGGGATACAGCGCCCTCGTGGCTATGCTGGTTCCAGACATCAGCCCACCGCCCCCCACGGGGGCGATGATGGCATCAAAGGCCCCAGCCTGTTCGAACAGCTCCATCGAGGCTGTTCCCTGCCCCGCGATGACATCCGGGTTGTCGTAGGGGTGGATTAGAGCCGCACCAGTCCTTTCGATGATCTCTGCAGCCGTGGATTCCCTAGCAGCGAGGTTGGGCTCGCAGAATGTGATTTCGGCGCCATGGCTCTTCACTCCCATCACCTTGACTCGAGGTGCTGTTCTCGGCATCACGATGTAGGCGGGCACGCCGCGTAGTTTGGCTGCTAGGGCGAGTGCCTGAGCGTGATTGCCGCTGCTGTGCGTGCAGACCCCGCTCTCGGCGGCGTCTCCTAGCATCATCACAGCGTTGCTGGCGCCTCGGAACTTGAACGCCCCTACGTGCTGCAGGTTCTCGCACTTCAGCAGGATTTCCATGCCCCCTATCTGATTGAGGTCCTCAGAGGATACCACGGGAGTGCGTTTGACCACTCCGTTTACTCTCTGCGCGGCCGCTTGGACATCCTCGATGCTCACCGAGTACCCCATGGATTCGCCTGCGATAAGGCATTGAAGACATCATCGGCGTGGATTTCAAGCCTGAGAGCCGCCTCGTGCCTACATGGCGGAGCAGACCGCGCCGGAATGGAGGCCACACGCGACTGTTGGTGCGATACTGCTGCTTGACACCTTAGCCCTAGGTTACGCCCCATCAGGTCCATGGGACTCCGAGTCGTTCTCCCTCGGGGTGATGGGTCTGACCGGAATGGTCCTGCTTTACGTGGCCTGGTACCGTCTGACGTTCAAACGCCGTGGACTGGTCCCGTGGCTCGATCTGTGGCAGGACCCGGTTGGCTCCTCGAGGAAGATCCTCTTCACCGGAGTGGCAACTCTGGTGCTCGCGTGGGTCGTCGGCAATCCGTTGCAGGAGCAGATGCCAGATCCTTCGGGGCTGATTTTGACACTGATTGGCCTGCTGATGCTGCTGAATGGGACCTACGTGAAACTCAGCATCGGTCCTCTGGCCGATTCCGAGTAGTCAGCGCGCGCCCGGTTTCCAGAACTGCAGTGGCAACGAGTCTTCACCCTGCATGGCTCTGAACGCGAGGTGGTCGGCACGCTCGTTCCAGCGGTGCCCCCGGTGCGCGCGGACATGCTCTGGAGTGAGTGAGCGCAGCGATTCGACTTCGGACCAGAGCGCCCGAACCGATTGGGCGAGCTCCTTGTTCGCCTTGGCCCTCCACTGTCCCGAGGCGATATTGAGAGCATACTCCGAATCGCCTCGCAGCACGACTGCCCGACTGTCGCCCTCTGCTAGAAGCCACCTCATTGCATGGGCTATCGCGGAGAGCTCGGCGGTGTTGTTGGATCCCACCACAGCACCCAGGAAGCCGTCTGCGGACTCTTCGGTGACGACGGGACCACTCCTCTCGAAGATGACATCGCCGCCGCCCTTGCCGATGCCGCTGTCGCCCGAGATGACGCAGAATCCCCATCCCGCCGGGGTCTTGCTGGTGACGTTCCTGTTCTCCTCGCACGATCCATCCACGTAGATGTACAGCGCTCTGTCAGCCATCGTCATTCTCCAATCAGGGCTATGTACGCAGCAGTGTCCAACAGCCCCTCGATATCCGAGATGTCAGTCGGCTGTAGCCTGAAGATCCAGCCGTCTCCATACGGGTCCTCATTGATCATCTCCGGGTTGTCCTCGAGAGCAGTGTTCGATTCGAGGACCTCCCCCTCTAATGGGGAATTGACCTCGCTCACCGACTTGACCGACTCGACGCTGGCGCAGGGCCCCATCGCCTGTACGCTGGCGCCGACCTCAGCCAGATCGACCCAGACGACTTCGGTCAGCGCGTCCTGAGCGAAGTCGGTGATGCCGACGAACAGCACGTCTCCTTCGGCTCTCACCCACTCGTGGGTCTCGGTGTAATGCAGATTCGAGGGTACTTCGCTCATGGCTCTCGTCTCATCGGTGAGGCATTCGGAGAGTGAAGGTTTCGATTCTCACTCCTCCTCGTCTAGAGTGCGTTCAAGATGATCCTTCTCCATCTCCGCCCATGCCGAGCCCATACTCGAGATATCCGCTTCCCGTTGCTCCTCCCTGAGCCGAGCGAGCATCTCCTCCTCCGACTCGCGGCTGAACACCCTGTCGAGCGGCGAGGAACCGTATGGCCTCGAGCCAAGATAGCGGATGTAGGCGTAGAGCAGGGTCGAAAGGATCGCGAGCGAGCCGAACACCAGAGCCCACGTGTCCTCATTGCTACTGTTGTCCGAAAGCAGTGTAATCCTGCCTTCGGCGATGGATAGGGCAGTCAGCAGGTAGAGGGGCACGGCGAAGCCAATCAGCACCCTCTCGACGCGACTCGCGACTGAATCCATCGAGCATCGAGCCCGGCTCCCCATGCATCAACTTGACTTCAGAG
>CAZSPJ010000117.1:0-2812 GCA_964608795.1 uncultured Candidatus Poseidoniales archaeon
TAGGTGGTGCAGAGGACAGGATTCGAACCTGCGAAGCACTACGCACTGGGACCTCATCCCAGCCCCTTTGACCACTCGGGTACCTCTGCTTTGAGCAGTAGCGAGACACCCGGCGTATATCAGAATGGCGAAGCGACACTAACGACATCACCAGGCCTCACAATCCCCTCTTCAAGGACCGCTGCGCACCACCTCGACCAGCCCGGGAAGCGCGCCTCCTCGACCCTACTTGAGTCTCGGTCGGAGAACTGGTCCTCGATAACGTGGCACGGCGCAGTGGGACTGGTTAACTCGACTAAGACCTCGCCGAGGCGCAGGCGTAGGCCCACTGCTAGTGACGCCCAGTCTAGACCCTCGACGGTGATGTTCTCTCCGAGGCTGCCGGGGGCGTCTACGGGATGCCCCTCCTCGCGCAGACCCTCAATCCGCTCCAGTGAGTAGATGATGACGGCCCTGCGCGAACTCCTCGGCTTGTCGCCTTCGATTCCCGCTGCCCCTAGCCTACCCTCACTCAGAGGGAGCTTGGGAACGCCCCCACCTTCGCGGACGCAGATTGAATGGACGACACCTGTCATGCTCACCCTCCGAGGAATGGGAGCGGCACATCAACCATTTCGAGGTAGCAAACCATCAGAATGGCAATGATTTATCCAACCGATCGACCATTTCCAGATATCGATTGGTGTGTTCTGTTCCAGGCACATTAACCACGAATTGCCAATAACGCCAGGCTGCGACTGCTAGGACCGCATAGCGATGCAGGTCAGGAAGGGCTGCATGTTCTGCATCTGTCAACGGTCGAACCGACTGGTATCCGGCCAACAGCGCATCCCACAATTCAGGAACTGGCAAACCGTCCTTCCAGCCAAACCCAACATAGGTTGTCGCAAGGTCCATCGCGAACGATTCTATACAGATTTCCTCAAAATCAAGTAGGGCGAGAACCTCCCCCTCCCGCCCAATCACGTTGTCAGGGTACAGATCACCATGGATGATGCCACAGGGAAGATCCATCGGGATTCTTTGCTTGAGAAGATGCGTTTCTTCCTCTAGCATCTGTAGGAATGGCGTCATTGAATCCCCCTCCCGCGCATCTTTGACAAGCCTCTCCCAGAGGACATATCCAATCGAGAACGTGGTCGGAATGCTCTCATGAATTGGAACTCCATGCAACTGTGCCTGCGTCTTGCCGAGTTCGTAAAGCGATGAAGGATCAGAGGGCAGCCAGCCACCGTCGATATACGGCATCAGCATCCACGCCAGATTATCCTTGACAAGCATCCTTTCATTCTCCCCCAGTAGCAACGGGGCAGGTGTCGGTACACCGTGATCCACGAGCCAACATGTATGCTTGATTACCAGTTCCACTTCATCCGGCGACCTTTCGTTCCAGACCTTCAGAACGAGCTGTGAACCATCCTCAAGGGTTAGCAGATAATTCGAATTGGCCCACCCCCCATCAAGTGGCTGCATCTTACTCAGTGGAGCCACTCCAGCAGCCGTCAGCAACCATGACGCCTCTTCCGCAGTGACATCGGTATACACCATCAAGCCACCTTCACTGTTGAAGCTCATCACTGTTGACAATCGAGTACAAGCGCTCGGCATGCTCCTGCGGAGTAAGGCCAAGCTCCTCGATGCGAGCGAGGCCGTTGTGCGCCCAGCGCTCGCGGGTACCGGGATCACTAGCCTGCTCGAGCGCCCTGTGCCAAGCTTCGACGTCTCCGCGCTCGACCAGCCTGCCGTTGAGCTGGTCGACGATGGTCTCGGTGTAGCCGCCTTCGTTAACGAACACTGGGGGGACGCCGAGCGCCATCGCCTCGATGGGGGTCAGCCCGAAGGCCTCGCCGTGAGCCAGACCGATGATGGCGGCGGAGTTGCGCATCACCGCGCGCATCGACTCAGAGTCAATACCAGACAGCACCCTGACTGCCACTCCGATCTTATCACCATAGTCTCGCAATGCAGCGTTTTCACCCCCCTTGCCGCCGCCAATGACCACTAATCCGAGACCGCTTCCAGCCAAATGCTCGACGGCTTCGTAGGTGCCTTTGAAGCGCGACATCCTACCGACGGTGACAGCGTATGAAGCGATCTCACCTAACCCCATTGCATCGAAGACCTCCCGCTCGCCGAACGAGGGTTCGCTACTGAACTCGGTGAGGTCGACGGAGGGGTACAGCACTCCTCCCTTGATGCCGTAGATTCGGTGCAGGTTGCGCGCTGAGAACCCTGAGTTCGCCGAGACGCTCCAGTTCTGGTTATCGGCGAAGCCGCGAAACGACTTCTCGATTCTAGCCCGCTGGCGGCTCTGCAGCAGGTGCATCAGGCCCGGGCGCCAGCCGCCGCTGCCGTCAGGGTCGAGGTGACTGATGTCATCGTGGATGCCCGGCTTCGATTCGAGGAAGTGCAGGTGCAGTGGCTTGTCAGCTGGAACAAAGGCGGGGAACTCCATCGATCCGCTGCCCCCTGTCAGGTGGATAGCATCGGCCCACTCAATCGCCGCCAGCGCCGCTTCATGCTCCTTCCACGCGGCCGCAGCACTGCGCTCCTGACCTGCTGTAATCTCGTTTAGCAGCCCGCCTCCGGGCTGCCATTGATAGAATGGTTCGAGAATCTGTATTCCGCTAGACAGCAGCGTCTTCCGCTGCGAGTCGAGTAGGTTGAGGCAGGCGAAACGAACCTCGAAACGCTCGGCGATGCAGGGCAGGTTGCGCATCAGATCGCGTGCCGCGCCGCCGTTGACCGTCATCGCCGCCTTGACGACCAGTAACCGGGTTCTCTGCTCGCTCACGGGGCCACGCTTGGGTAG
>CAZSPJ010000118.1:0-2760 GCA_964608795.1 uncultured Candidatus Poseidoniales archaeon
GGAAGTGCCTCGGGTGGCCAGAGCCTCGAGGTCCGCCACCGTAACCGTGATGTCAGCGCCCTGCTCCTGGAACCACCTGACCTGGTCTATGACCATGGAATGCCCTAGATGCATCCGGCCGCTTGGCATCAGCCCGGTCAGGACGCCAAAGGGCTCCGCACGCTGCATGCAGCCGAGAACCACATCGAGGTCGCGATGGGCGAAGACGATGCCTCGGCGATGCAGCATGCTGGGATTCGGGAGTTCATCGGGATTCACCGTGCCGAGACCGAATTGCTCTATTATCCTCGAGTAGTCCTGCGACTGCTCGGACGACCACGGGTCTATGCGTTCGCCTTCCGCCACGTCCCGTGGCCTGCAATGCCCTCAATCAAGGCATCGCCCCTCGAAGCCGCCAAGCGTCCAACCGTTAGACCGAAGTATGCGACCGTCTACGAGTCCCCGTGGCATCGATACACTGCCTCGGGGCTGGGCTCGTGGGCTCCTACGTCGCCTGCAGGTTGGCCGGCAGAGGGCACGATGTACACGTGCACGACATGAATCCACAACCGAAGGTGGTAGGATACCCCGGAGTGGTGATTCATCACGGCGACGCGCTCGACCACTGCAGTGAACTGAATGAGTACGCAGAGGTGGATATAGTCGTCAACATGCTACCAGGGGATATAGGCAATATCGCAATGAATACACTGAATGAGCAGGGCTACAGAACGATTGATCTCAGTTTCAGTCACGACACCCCCGACCTGCATGACGAGAAAGCGAGGGACTGGGGCACTAGTATACTGTGGGACGTGGGGATAGCACCCGGTCTGTCGAACATGCTTCTCGCCGAGGGCTATCGTAGGCTGGGCCCGTTGGCGAGAGGAGAAGTTCGAGTCGGGGGCAATCCATCCGGACCGACAGGAGGTTGGAACTACATGGCTCCGTTCTCACCTAAGGACGTCATCGCCGAGTACACAAGGCCAGCGAGAGTCATCAGAGCTGGAGAGGAGGTGATTGTGCCGGCGCTTTCGGAGCGCCATCTAATCGATGTCCCCGAGCACGGTCAGATGGAGGCATTCCTCACCGACGGGTTGCGCAGCGTACTCAGTTCGGTACCTGCCGTCGAGATGTCTGAGTATACCGTCAGATGGCCAGGGCACATCCAGCGATTCATCGACGAGAGGGATGCAGGCACCCTAGATGAGGATGAATTGATGCGCGAATGGTGGTACGACCACAAGATGCCCGAATTCACCTGGATGGAGGTAAGGGTCGAAGGTCACGATGGCACCGAGATGGTGTGGAGGGTAGCTGACCACGGGGGTGATGACGGTTCGTCGATGGCGCGCAGCACCGGTATGGTGACCGTCTGTTGCGTCGAGGAGTGGCTGGCAGATCCCGGGATGCTGCCCGTGGGTGTGCACGCGCCCGAGGCACTGGCCCCCGAGGTAGTTGCTAGAATCATCGAGACCATGCGCTCTGAGAGGGTGAGAATCGAGGGGCCTGATATCAGGCTGTGACTACTCCGAGATCTCCTTCTGATCTCTCTTGACGAGGTAGCTTATGCTCACTGGCACTGCTATCAGAACAGCTGCTGCAATCACCGGGAGAGCCCAGTTCATCTCGATCTCAGCTGGCCTCTCGATGAGCCATGTGAACACGAGGTCGGATTTCTGGAAATCCGAGGACCACTGGAACAGGTTGGTGGTGTGATGGCCGACCACGGTGACAGCGTGATGCAGCCCATTGAATGTGATCTGTGGCGTGGACAGGAAGGATTCGGGCTCACCATAGAGCTCGATAGACACGCTCGTACCCGGCTCAATGGTCAGGAGCATTCCGTCCGCCGTCTCCCTCCAGCCGACCACGAGGTTGCGCTGCCCGGCCTCGATGACATTCAGTTCGGAGTCAGAAGAGTCAGTGACTCGCAGCACTCCCGAGTCGAACTGTAGCCTGACTGTCCCGGGAACTGCCCACGAGGCTTGATTCGCGAGAGTCACTGTGATAGTACTGCCCTCAAGCGATACGACGACCTCGTTTCCCGAGAGGCTGTGATGGTGCCACTCGCCCCAGGTTGTGAGCCAAACGTCCTGCTGCTCGAGCCATGACATCACATCCTTGTCCTCCCTCAGCTTGAGGTCGTCCATCCTCGCCCTCCAGTATATGCTGACTAGGGAGTTCTCCTCGGCTGATTCAAGCAGTTCGCGGTCAGCCACCCCCTGCTCCAGACTGCCTCCGTTCCTCGTCATAGCAGTGAGGCCCTCAGGGACCCCGGTCAGCAGGTCGCCTACGATCTCGAAACCGGCTTCGACCAATGCGGCAGCAGTGGCCGGGTCTACCTGCTCGCCGGGAACACCGAAAGAGATCGGTTGCGTGCCCCAGCGTGATGCGTTGATGAATCCGACGAGGTAGTCCCTGCAGGCCTCGATGACCCAGTGCTCCTCGGTGGCGGAAACCCCTTCGTAGCCGTGGCATCCGAACTCGTCGCCGTGAGCCAGCCTCTCCGGGCCGATTATGTTGTCAAGCCAGCTGTCATCCTCCCAATCTGCAGAGACAGCGGGCGCTGTGGTTGCAATGGTCAGAAGGGCCACCATGAGCAAGCCGGCTATGCTCCTGCTGCGCACATCAGGGGGCAATAGAAGCCAGCCATCAACTCTTGTGTGGACCGACAAAGCATCAAGTGCATCGTATCTGGCTCGGATGCTGCTCATTGCGAACAGGCCGCATCCTTGATGGACTACCGACGCACAGGTCGGACAGCATATGCAGCAGTAT
>CAZSPJ010000119.1:0-2733 GCA_964608795.1 uncultured Candidatus Poseidoniales archaeon
ACACTCACGACTGGTGTCGAACAGGCTATCTCTAGCTCATGGTTTCGACCCCTCTGGGTTCGCGCATGGTCCAGGGGAGCCTTGGCTAGATGCCAATATAGGCCCAGAACATCATTTCAGCGACCTGCGCTCGGCTCTACAGTTCGAGCTTGACAGGGGGCAGTTATCGAACTTCCAACTGCGTCTAGCGGACAGGCACAGCATGGCCCATGGCATGGAAGTCAGGGTCCCTTTCCTGAGCTCCCAGCACAGGGCCGAGTCCAACAGGCTACCGATGCAATGGAGGCTCTCCGCAGATATCGAGAAACTCGCTCTACGTGAGGCAGCGGCGCTGACTGACCTCCCAGAGAGCACCGTGAGGCGCCCAAAACTCCCAGCCGGCACGGCAACGGCTCCAGATCTGGTCTCCTCACTGATACAGGAGTTGTCTCCTCACGCTTTCGAATGGTCCAGGGAATACGGCAGACTGAGCGAGCAACTGGCCGACCAGCCAGATATGGCCATAGGAATGAGATTATTTCACGCAATTCACCTGACCGATGACCCTAGATCTAGGTCTTCAAAACCAATCATGGATCTATTGGAAGATGTCAGTGAATGGCCTTCATAAATATCATGAAATATATCAGCAAACTAGATTGCCCGTTCTCTTTTCAATAGTCGGAACTTGGCTTTGATCCCACCAACTCCACTATATCCTCCGAGGGCCCCATCAGAACGTATTACACGATGACATGGTACGATTATTGGATGGGGATTATTGGCGCAAGCATTTGCCACTGCCCTAGATGAATTAGGATGACCAATGGCCTTTGCCACATCTTTGTATGTTCTAGTTTCGCCCTTGGGAATTTTCATCAATTCATTCCAGACTGAAATCTGGAAATTTGTTCCTATAAGCTCAACATTCTGAATTATAGATTTAGTCGCCATCTTCAGTATCCTCCCCCCCGATTTCCTCCATCCCTACAATCTCGTAGTTTGAGGGGAACAGCGCGATGATAACCCCTGCCACTATACAGCCGAGGCCGAGGTAGAACGACTGCTGCACCACCATCAGCTCGAGGCCGATTACGAAAAGAATGAGCCCGCCTATGTTGGACACCCAAACTAGTGTCTTGAAGGTCGACAGGGAGACTCCGCTGGAGCGACTGCCCCTCTTAGGGCCGAACTCGGCCCCGAATCTCAACGGCTCCTTCTCTTCCACAACGATTCCTACCTGTCAATCATGATTATCGCATCGGTCGGACAGCCCAGCACACACAGCTTGCATCCTGTGCACTCTTCTCGCAGGATTCTGGCCTTACGATTCACTTCAACGTCCATTATCGGGCTCGCCAGTGGAGTGTCGTACAACTCTATGGCGTCGTCATCACACACTATCGTACATTGGTCGCAACCTATGCACTGCTCCTGCTTGACCCATGCGACAGCGTCTTCCCCTCCCTTGATCATAGCTTCCTCCTCCGCTCTCATCGAATCGAGCATCATCCGGATGCGCTTCTGCTCGGCGGCCCGCCGGGCCAGCAGGTCGGGTATCTCTGTCACGTTGGGCAACCAGCGTCCCACATTCTCAATGTATGCTTCTCTCCACCACCTTGATGCGATGCCCTACGGCACTCGGTTCGTGGTCGCCACCAATCTAAATCTGAGGTGACCCTTGCTACTCTCTAGAGTTCACTTGGCGGGCTAGGAAACTGACTACGTCAAGAATCTCGAAATCGTGACGCGGATCGCCTTCGAACTTGAGGCATTCGAAGTGCGCCACGCACTTCGGACAGGTCGTCAGCATCACATCAGCACCAGTCGCTTTCACTTCGTCGAAGCGCTGTAGGCGCAGAGCCCGGCTATTTTCGTTGCATGACATCATGCTTGAGACGCCACAGCACAATGCGTCCTCCCCGTGATGCTCCATCTCCACGAGACTTACTCCCTCCACCGACTCGACTAGATCGCGGGGTTTGTCATAGAGATTCATTTGACGACCGAGGCGGCAGGGGTCGTGATAGGTCACGGTGACGTCATCATCCACGGACATGTCCGTGTTGAAACCATTCTCAATCAGGTATTCGGTGGTGTGCATGACCTTCATCCCGTCCAGCTCGTAGTCCAGAGCGAAGGTGCGGAAGCACTCGGCGCAGGAGGTGACTAGAGTGTCTATGCCGCTGTCGCCCAATTTCTTCTGATTGTAGGCCTTCAGTTTCTCGAAGACTTCCGACAGGCCCTGCCACTTCTGGTCGTGGCCGCAGCATTTCAGGAAGTCACGACCTAGGTAGGTGACATCCTCACCCATCTCCTCGAACAGGGTGAAGGCCGCGGTGGTGGTCTCACCGAGGTTCATCTCGCCCTCGTTGACGTGACTGAAGATCATCTCCTGATCGATGTAGTCGACACACCCTGGGTAGTAGCCGACGTTGGAGTCTATCGGGTAGTCCTCAACCGAAACGAAGGCCTCGTCGGCCTCCTCGTCGGCCTCCGCAGCCAGCACAGCCTGAAGCAGGGTGTGAGGAATCTCGGTGGCTGGTGGTCCACCGACAATGAGGTTTCTGCGGATGTCGACATAGGAGTCGTAGTCTACCAATTGCGGGCAGGCGTTGGTGCAGGCCGTGCAGGTCAGGCAGGAGTACAACGGGACGCCGTCGTCCTCGTTGTTCCAAGTGTTGTAGATGATGTTCAGTTTGTCACCGGCGTTGAACAGTCTGACCGGGCAGGCGTCATCGCACAGGTCGCAAC
>CAZSPJ010000120.1:0-2727 GCA_964608795.1 uncultured Candidatus Poseidoniales archaeon
GAGGCGTGGAAATCCATCTTCGCGCCCGAGCGAGCAGCCGAACTGCCCTCGCTCTCACTCCTCCTCAAGAGGCTGTCCTGACCCACGGGGAGCTGCGAAAAGCAAAGGGGCGACAAGAAGCCACCACCATAGTGCACCATCCGGGCCAATGGACAGTTCTCCATGAAATCGGATTAGAGACTCGTAACCGGGTTCGCCTTTCTGAGGCGCCTGCTCGATGACCGACTGTCGATTCTCTTCATCGAGCAGACCGAGGTCGTATCCATAGGAGTCGTACTCAAACAGGAACCCCGACAAAGAGATGCCTGAGTCATCTTCAGAGTTGAAATGTGCGAACTGGTCAACGGTGACCGAATCCTGCGTATTCGAATCGAATCCCCCTGTAGGGGAGTCTGAGTTCGACATGCCGAAGTCTGCGGCAGCCGCGATGGGAACCGCGAACAGCAGCAGGAGGCTGGCTGCGAACCAAGTCGCATAGGCGGCTGCACCCCATCCCCGTCCACATCTAGAGAGTCCGAGGAAGCAAAACGTCAACGTCGATATCATCGATAGGGCGGTGTACGACCTCACCGTATCAAGACAAGAATCGTCACACGGCCCGGAATCGTGTTCGGCCTCGGTCGGCTCCGCGGGATTCGTGGCAGAATCTCCACCACTACCGATATCCTCCCTCTGTGACCAGTAGGAAAGCAGGGGCGTTGCGTTAGCCAACGAGACCGTTACAGTCTCTCGGCTGCTGTCGATTCGGTATTCGACTACTATTGTTGGCTCTCTCTCAAGTCCCTCGGTGTAAACCCCCCTTCCCGAGACTGAGAACCAGCTCGAGTTCCACGACGCCAAGCATAGGCCTACTATCATGACAAACATCAGGATCTGCTTGCGTTCCAATGAGCCCATAGGCTCACCCGCTCATTTTTCCCTGCGTGAAGCCATTGCGGCAACCCCGAGTAGTGCGACGGTCGCTATGATTCCAGGAGCCGGTACCACAAACTCACCCGCCTCCGTGTCCTCGATGCCTAGGAGTTCGTCCACATCCCTAGGGTCGTGCTCAGAGGGTGGAGCGAGATCGCTTAGTTCGTCGAGTTCAGATATTGCATCTCTAAGCTCCCTTGCATCGTCTCCGACATGATAGGAGATGCTGATTGGAACAGGGTGTTCCGGAACACCCTCTATATCGGGACCCACCACTAACTGGGAGTCCACTAGAAGCGCTATTCCGACGCCACGAGCGTCCATCGGGTCCCACAGGGTGGTGATGCATGCCCCCTCTTCCAAGTTCATCAGAGGTTCCCTCTGGTTGTCTTCAGAGAGTTCGATGAACTTCTCGACGAAGGTTTCTATCGTTTTCTCCAAGTCGGAATCGTCCAACGCCTCAATCATAGTCTCGAGTTTGGCCATTTCGGCCTCTCCTCCGTTCTCATCGGATCCGTCGGAGCAATCCTCTTCTCCGTCGTTCTCCCAGGATGCGGGAATCTCCTCGCCATTGTCACAGGTGAAAATTCCTCCACTACTATTCCCACTGCTGCCGCCAGACTCGCCTTCGAATATTGACTCAATTTCGTATTGCAACTCCTCGATTAATACTTCAAACGAAGAGCTGTCCTCAACCGAGGCCCCGAGAGAGACTCCTGCCATGCCGAGCATCCCTGGGGAGAAGAATGGCATCACGGTCCTGCACTGGGCCTCTATGTCCTCAGACAATCCCATGTCGACATCCACGGTGTAGTCCATTCCATCGCATGAGGGAGTGCGCTCACCGGTGAAAATGGCGGTACCGAATTCCTCAAAGAACGCGCCTTGGGAAGCGACTGAATCAGAGAGGGAGAGGTCGAATGCGTCTGCTGAGAAGCCCATGTCTTCGGATGGAACCCCGGAAAGCGAGAAATCGTACGCAATCCCTAGTTCGTAGTCGCCGGAAACCATGCCGCAACCGTCATCGCATCCGGAGAAACTCATGCCATCCTGATTAGTGTACCAGTACAAGTCGGTTGGCTCCTCGGCCCTCCATGTCGAGGTTATCGATGGCATGTCGAAGGACATCATGAGTCCTTGACCGATGTCGGCGCCGATAGTCTCACCTCCTGCGTTTACCTCGAAGTTGAACTGAATCTCAGATTCGTGGCTGATTCCGCCACTCATAGAAAGGTCGCCACCGACTATCCGCAATTGTGAATCAACGTATTCTGTATATTCGATGTCGAGTACTACTAAATCCTCGGAATCACCTGAGTACCAGATGTCGATGTTCTCGTTCCCATCCTCCCAGTACATCACCATCCCAGAGTCAATTCGAGATCCATGTCTAAACGTCATGATAGTGTTTCTCTGAGTCACCTCATGAGAATTACCATGCGCGTCGTCAACTGTCATCGTACCAGGAGTATCCCACTGTTCTAGGAAGAAGTGAGAAGAACCGCTCAGAACGTTGGCGACTACGAGACTGAAGGTAGCGTATTCGGCCGCTTCTTCTAACTCATCGTAGACCTCCTCAGGATCTATCCCCATAAGTGTCACTTGGTCCTCGTCCATGTTCGACCAGTCGTAGGATATCCCCCAAATGAGAGAATCAGACGGGCCGCTGGCGACAACCGCCGGGGCGGCCGAAGTCAGCATCAGCAGGCAAACTATCGCAGGCAGGAGCCTATTGCTCATGGTGGGACGATTACAAGGCATGGCTTGAGGCTTTGCCCTGCATTCCTCAAAGAGGAATGTTTCCGTGCTTCTTGG
>CAZSPJ010000121.1:0-2708 GCA_964608795.1 uncultured Candidatus Poseidoniales archaeon
CGGCACGGTGTATCGGTTTCGAGAGCAGGTAGTGCAGCGTGCCGTTCTCGGTCTCGTCCCTGACCAGCCCGAGAGCGAGGAAGAGCGGTATGAAGATTCCAAGCATCATGACGAAGGCCATCTTGCCGGTGCCGATGATGAATGTCCTGTGAGATGACTCTCCGAGATACTTGCTCTCCTCGGGGTCCTCGTTGACATTGTAATCCGCGCGGATCTCAACAATCTCGTCCCCATCAGCGTCGAGAATCCAAATCACATCGCAGGGAATGCCATTGCGGTTATTGTCATTCATCACCGCCAAGCAGTCGCCGTCGTCATCCACCTCGGTGCCAATCTCAGAGACGTCTTCACCATCCCATAGTATGCCATCCTCGTCTATGTACATCGAAGCAGGTTCCGGCTCCACATAGAACGCTAGCGTCATGTGACCCCACTGCATGTAATAACCGTCTGGGACACTTACCAATCCGGATGCCCTGAACTTGCCCGAAACGAAGTAAGAGCCGTCGTCGTAGGTGCAGGCCTCGCCCCAGTCGAGCCACCAGTCATCGAACACATCGCCCTCTGGGCAGGGGTTCGCCTCACCCCAGTCGATGAGTCCGGACCACCTACTGCCAGTGTAGTCAAGGTCTACCCAATCGGCATCGAGATAGCCCTGTCCGTCCCAAGTGTGATTTCCACTGTGGGATCTCGAATCGTCGTTCCAGTCAATCTCTCCGGTCATGACGTAGTATCCCGAGCCGGGATACTCCTGTCCGTCCCAGTCACTGGTGCCGTACTTGTTCTCTTGACCCAGTGGATATCCGTCGTTGTCCCAGTCAGCGGAATCTCCGTCGTTGTCGACTGGTTCGAAATCGTCCCTGATGGCATCGACATAGAATGCCAGCAGCAGAGTCATGACGAGGGCGCCGACGCCGAGGACGACCCAGGTGGATATGCGATGTCTGAGCTGTCTGATTGTCAGTTCGGTGATGGCCCCGGCCTTGCGGTCCAGACGTGTCCAGACGGTCTCGCTGAGCGCTCTTCCCTTGGCGTCCATCACGAATCGCCCCCTATCAGGTACCCGAGCAGCGACTCTAGGTTGTCGTCGGGGTTCTCGATTACCGAGACATCGGTCTCGGAATCCACGATGACGCGAGGCAGAATGGCGTGAGCGGCCGACAGGTCGTTGGTCTGGATCTCAAGCTGTCCCTCGTCCGGGAAACGGACCCCGTAGACCGGGTCCTCGGAGATGAACTCTGAAGCGAGGCGTCGCGGGTCGTCACAGGTCAGCAGGATACGATGGGGGTGCTTGTCGAGCAGGCCCCTGATGGCGTGCAGGTTGCCGAGCGCCAGCAGTCTGCCGTTGTGGAGTATGACAATCTGCTCGGTGATACGCTCGATCTCCTCGAGGATGTGGCTCGAGACGATGACGGTCTTACCCTGCGAGCCGAGCTCCCTGATTACACTCATGATGCTTGTCCGTGCTATCGGGTCGCAGCCGTGCAGTGGTTCGTCGAGGATGATGAGATCAGGGTCGTGGACCAGTGCGTGGGCTATTTTCACACGCTGCCTCATGCCCTTGCTGTACTTGCCTACCTCCTTGTTCTGAACATCGGACAGGCCAACGAAATTGAGCACGTGCTTGGCTCTCGCCGTAGCCTCCTCGCGAGTCATCCCGTGTAGCCTCGCGAGGGTGGTTACGAAGTCCAAGCCGGTCATCCAGTCGTACATCCGCTCGGACTCGCTGACATAGCCGACCCGTCGGTAAGGCGCAGTGTTGGTCCACGGGTCGACACCGAACAGCCTGACACTGCCCTGACTTGGCTTGAGCCGGCCCATCAGGAGCTTGAACAGAGTAGATTTGCCGGCCCCATTAGGGCCAAGCACACCGGTGACACCACCATCTATGGCCAATGACACGTCGTTGATTCCGATGACTTCTCCGTACCACTTAGAGGCCTGGTCGACGAGCACGGCCGGTGTCTTGTCACTCATTCCCTAGTCACCTCCAGAGAGCTGACACGGGCGGTCAGCAGGGCTATGCAGACCGCGTTGATTGCTATGATTGAGACGAGTGAGAAGGCCAACGGGTGGTCGTAGTTGGAATCTATGCCGAGCAGCCACTGGCCTATGTGGGCTAGGCAGTCGTAAGGACTGAGGACGTAGAGTATCGAGGTGTCGAACTGGGTCTCGATTAGCATTGCCAGCAGCTTGGTGCCGTAAATCACGCTGAGGAACGCGATTGCAGCGAAGAACCGACTCTGGCTGATGCTTGAAAGGGCGAGTCCGA
This sequence comes from uncultured Candidatus Poseidoniales archaeon, assembly GCA_964608795.1. Classification (GTDB taxonomy): domain Archaea; phylum Thermoplasmatota; class Poseidoniia; order Poseidoniales; family Thalassarchaeaceae; genus Thalassarchaeum. The sequence continues at coordinate 2,273 of CAZSPJ010000121.1, forward strand.
TCGAGGTGTAGGTGATGACCACGAGGATTCCGGCAATCAGCCCGCCGACGAACATCGGCAGGGTGTCGACGAGATAGGCCCAGCCCTCGCTGTTGAACACGATTGCAGAAGTGTAGTAGACGAAGTAGGACAACACGATGACGAAGCCCAACACCACAGCGACGCTGAGATATTTCATCGCAGTGTAGTCGAGCCTTGTGACGGGACGTGAGAAGTAGATGGCGCTGGTGCCGTTCCTGCGGTCATCTGAGATCATCCCTCCTACTACCAGAGCGGTCAGCAGAGGCCAGCAACACAGGTTACGGGGGAAGTAGCCGAGGACCTGCCCCCACAGGTTGTGGCGATTGATTCCCCACATCCTCGAGAAGGTGTCGGCCATGAAGCCGTCACTGGAGAGCGAGGCGAGGAACAGCATCAGCACGGGCAGTAGGGAGAA
>CAZSPJ010000122.1:0-2705 GCA_964608795.1 uncultured Candidatus Poseidoniales archaeon
CAAGCGCACCGGCCATGCCGAGGTAGTCCGAGTGAGCTTCGATCCCGAGATAATCGGGCGGACTACTCTGCTCGAGGTCTTTTTCACCTGCCACGATCCCACCCAACTGAACAGACAGGGCAACGACATCGGTCCGCAATACCGCAGTGCTGTGTTCTATGCTGACGAGGGGCAGAAGCAGGACACTGAGAGCGTAATCGAGAGTCTGGCCGAGCACTTTCCCAGCCCGATAGTGACCGATGTCAGCCCATTGACCAACTTCTTCGTGGCCGAGGACTACCACCACGACTACTTCACAAATAACCCAACAAACCCCTATTGTAGGGTCGTGGCGGCTCCGAAAATCGCTAAGACCAGAGCCAAACACGCGTTACTGTATGAGTGAGTCAGAACTCGCCCCCGAGCCGTGGCCCGTACACCTTCTCGGACTTGTGAATCCGATGATCGTCATCGCAGGCAACCTACTCGGCGGAGCGTACACGGCGATGGGAGTGGTGTTCGTTTGGGGAGTTGGCCCATTCCTAGACATCGTCTTTGGCGAGTCGAAGCAGCCCCGCCCCCCAAGGGAGTCCGGCCTCCCCTTCGAGACCCTTCTCTGGGTACATGGCATCGTCCACTTCGTGGTGCTGGCCTCCTTCTTCAGGTTCGCCTACCTAGAGGCCTCTGTATCGCTCTGGCTAGTCGTTGCTGCCCTGTCAACTGGCCTGTCTGCTGCAGCGTCTGCGATAGTCACAGCACACGAACTCGGGCATAAGAAGCCGAAGAGTCCGGGCTGGAGACTGGCAAGGTTCCTACTGTTCAGTGTTAACTACCCTCACTTCACCACCGAGCACAATCACAACCACCACAAGTGGGTCGCGACGGATCGCGACCCAGCAAGCGCTTACGAGGAAGAGGGACTGTGGTCGTTCTGGTTCAGGACCATCCCCAGTCAGTACCTCTCCTCGGTGAGGGTTCACAACGGCAAGGGACGGACCGGAATGAGGAACCCGTCATACCAGGGACTCATCCTACAGGTTGCAGCCCTTGGCGTCATGTTCATGCTACCCCAGGGTCAAACTATGGTGGTAGGCTGGTTAATCCTGTCAACCATCGCGATTCTCACTCTGGAGTATGTGAACTACATCCGCCACTGGGGCCTCAGGCGAGGCGAGGATGAGCGTCAGACGGAGATGCAGTCCTGGAACACGGAGGCCCGCTGGTCACGCTGGTCCCTGATTGAGCTGACCCGTCATTCAGACCACCACGTGCGCGCTAGCGTGCCGTTCTGGCAATTGCGCCCGCACCCGGAAGCGCCTGAGTTACCAGCCGGATACTACGCATGCTGGTGGCCCTGTCTGATACCACCGATTTGGAAGCGCTGGGTAGGTAAGCGCATACCTCGTAACACCGCCTGAGCATTGCTCTGCGAGAGTAATATTCAACAGTGCTGCGAGACCGAGCGGGGGCATGGTTCCTGAGAATGCCCAAGGAGACAACGCTCCTTCGGACAAAGCGTGGACGATTCACGCTGCAATCATCGGTGTCAACATGGGTAACATGCTGTTCCGAGGTTTGGAGTTGAACCCGGAAAATCCCGACATGGGGACTGTAATTGGCCTCGCCATACTGGCTGCCGCGCTCCCCTTCCAAGCCGTCTTCTTCCTCATCAACTCCTACATCCAGGAGTTCGAGAACGCCGATGACGTAGAGTTCGTCATACTGCTGAAACTGTCTATCATCTGCCAGATGGTGTCTTACCTGTCCCTACTGGGATTAGCGTGGCTGTTCTTCAATACGCACCAGTACATCGGCACCGCCTTCGCCACAGGGGCAATAATCGCCATCGTGCTGGTCAGGTCGGCGACGAATCAGGCTGTTACCCTGCGCGAGTCTGCGATGTGAGGCCGTAGTGAGGTTGATGGGGGACAGACTCCACTGAGCGCCAATGGCAGATGCCATCGCCTTCCCCAGTCTTCCGCCCGCATCTCCATGGGATGCCTACCTGCTGATGCTGGCGATCCCGTTCATCATGAGAATGGTTTTCGTGATGCCGCCTCTGATAGATCTGGTGAACACCTACGCCCCGCCCGGCGAGAGGACGAAGCATCTCAGGTGGTTCTCAGTGAGGCTGAAAAAACTTCCAATCGAAGGCTTCTGGCTGATTGTCGTCAACGAGGTCCTGGCTTTCCTCCTGCCTGCGATTATAGCAATCACCGCTCGCATCTGGTTCGGCCCTATAGGCTGGCCCAGCTGGGAGCAGACCCCACAGGTGGGAGTGGCCCTGCTCCTGATAGCCGGCGCGGCATGGCTGATTACCGACTTCGGCAAGGTCACCCGCTCGCGCCGTGACATCCAGCTGCTGGCCAAGTACAACCTCGCCACAGCCAAGATGGCGTTGCAGGCGGCTGTGGTAGGCCGCGAGATTCTCAAGGGAGTAGGAGAGATCGAGGTGCCGCGGCCATGGCGGACGATAGTAGACGTCGAACACACAGTCGACGGCGAGCACGTTCCAGCACCCAAGCGCGGCCCGTTGTCAGAACTCGTCTCCGGCCTGTTGGACATGGGGGCCGACGCGGTCGAGAGTGCGTTGGATCAGGTCAGAGGCCCAGCAGGGGATGTGATGGGCAAGCTAGACGAGGATATCCAGTCGAGGATTACCGCGCGTGCTAGGGCGTCGACCCGCTCACTGGTCCGCGACACACTCTTCTCGATAGCGCCACTTG
>CAZSPJ010000123.1:0-2701 GCA_964608795.1 uncultured Candidatus Poseidoniales archaeon
GTGAGACCAGTCAGGTCATGCCGTTCGTCGAGAGGCCGGTCACTGTCATGTACCCATATGAGCGTCTAGAGGACCTAGAGCCGTGGCTGTTCGTCCCAGGTAATTACAACGGCCGCATAGGAATCATCTGGGAGACCTGCACAGCTTGCAAGTTGTGTATCCACGCCTGTCCGAACGATTGCCTCCACATGACCACGGAAGTCCGAGTGAACGTGCTTGAGCTCTCCGAGGAGGGTGACGAGTGGCACGGTTACGGGAGCGAACTCGAGGAGGGTGGCTACGCAGCTAGGGAGAAGGAGGAGTACGACGCCATTGCCGCAGGCTTCGACCTGATTAACGCGCACGCTGACGCACCTCAGCAGTACGACTTCGCAGAGGTCATTGAGATCTCTGGCGACAAAGCAACTGTTCGGTGGTCCGACGGCTCGGGAATTGAGACCGTTGACTCTACGTCCCTCAAGCCGGCCGAGCAAGACATCGTGTCGGGTCAGATAGACCTTGGCAGGTGTATGTTCTGCGGACTGTGTGCTGAGGCATGTCCGTTCGAGTCCTTCTTCATGACCAACGAGTACGACGGTATGTCAGGATTCTCGAGAGAGGAACTCTGGATGGATGCTAGCAGGACCCGTGTTCTGCCCACAGTCCATCAGGAAAGGGTCGACATGGAGCTTGCCAAGCGTGCAGAGAAGGAGCAGAAGAAGCGCGACAGGAAGGCTGCTAGGGCGGAGGCCTGATTATGACCTTGGATTTTGAGGCGCTGGTGTTCATCATATTGGCTGCTACCGCCATAGGGGGCGCGCTAGGTTGCGTCTACGCCCGGCGCGTGGCGCACTCCCTACTCTCGCTGATGATGACCTTCTTCGCCGTAGCCGGGGTCTTCGTGATGGCGAGCGCCGAGATGCTGGCAGCGATTCAGATTCTAGTCTACCTCGGCTCGGTTATGCTCGTGGTGCAGTTTGGAGTCATGCTGACTCGCAAGCAGATACAGGAGGACGCCTGAATGAGGAGTCTTTCCGCACTCGCCCAGATTGGCGTTTTGGGCTTCATGCTCATACTTCTCGCCGAGGTGATGTCGCACTCAATGTGGGGCGGCTCGGGGGACGCACCCTCGACGCTGGACTTCGCAGTGGCCCTGTTCGGCGAGTGGTGGTTGGCCACTGTGGTTCTCGGGGCCCTCCTCGCGATGGCGATGATTGGCGCGTCCTACTTGGTTCGCGACGAACGCCTCGTCAATCTGATATGGGATATGGAGGGTGACCAATGATTGAGGCCAGCTGGATAGCCGGGTTGGGAGTCATCCTCTTCTGCATCGGACTGCTCGGCGCATTCACCCGCAAGAACGCCATCGTGGTGCTGATGTGCATTGAGGTGATGCTGAACGCAGCCAACCTGAACTTCGTGGCCGGAGCCAGCCATTACAGCGATGTCGATGGGTGGGTGTTCACCGCCATCGCCATCGCCATCGCCGCAGCCGAGGTGGCGATTGGACTGGCCATCCTGCTTTCTCTCTACAGCACCCAGGAGACAATCTCTCTGGACGAGGCGAACATCCTGAGGAACTGAGGTGAGAGAGTGGGCGATACGAAGAACGAGTGGGGACTCCTAGTTCCGATTATACCCTTCCTACTAGTCGCCCCATACCTCAAATTCTCGGCCGGATGGGAGTCCGTCGAAGCCGCCTTTCTCATCGTGGTCGTGCCTCTGCTGACCTTTCCCGCTATACTGGTCCTCGGACAGTTGTACAACGGTAATGAGAGTTGGAAGGACCGATACAAGGAGGGCGGGATATTCGCCCTCGGATCGCTCGCTCTCTCGCTCAGCATCGCCATTTGGATACTCTACGACTACATCGTAGGATCCGCCCACTTCGAAGCGCATTCAGTGGTCGACCCGTTCTCGTGGCTGACTTTCGATGTCATCGAGCAGACCGGTGCGCAATGGGAGGTCAACACGGGCTTCGCTGACATCGGAGTTGGAGTCTGGATAGACTCGGTCACTCTGATGCTGCTGTTCGTAGCCACCTTCCTCTGCTTCCTGATATGTTGGTTCAGCCTCGGCTACATGAACACGGACAAGATCAACGAAGACAGCAACCACCGCTTCTACGGAGAGTTCGTTCTATTCGCCATCGGCATGTTCGGTATGGTGTTGGCTGACAACTTCCTGTGGCTGTTCATTTTCTGGGAGATAATGGGACTTTGCTCCTACCTTCTCATCGGCTTCTACTACTGGAAGGATAGCGCCGCAGCTGCCGCCAAGAAGGCATTCCTGACCACCCGCGTGGGCGACGTTTTCCTAATGGTCGGCCTCTTGATACTCTACGACATCTACGGCTCACTTGAGTTCGCTGTAATTTTCGAAGACCCTTCCACAGGAGTCGGCGGGGCTCTAGTTGATTCAGGAGAGTTATTTTGGGCTCTGCTGATGTTGTTTGTCGGGGCAGTGGGCAAGTCAGCCCAGTTCCCTCTCCATGTGTGGCTACCTGACGCCATGGAGGGCCCGACCCCAGTGTCCGCGCTCATTCATGCTGCAACCATGGTGAACGCAGGCCTCTACCTTGTAGTTCGTATGGTGCCTTTCGTCGATGTCCATGTCAACGGCGTCGCAGGATTGGAAGACTTCGCTCTGATTGTCGCTTGGATTGGCGGCATCACGGCGTTCATGGCAGCAGCCATCGCGTTGGTGCAGAATGACATCAAGA
>CAZSPJ010000124.1:0-2679 GCA_964608795.1 uncultured Candidatus Poseidoniales archaeon
GTGGTCCAGTGCGTGCGCACGGAGACCGTGCAACGCAGACCGTTCTCCTCTACCCTCCAATCGACCGTGCAACCCTCGATGGGAATGGGATGACAGTGGGGCAGGGTGCGAGGAGTCTCCTTCACCGCCTGTATGGCGGCGATTGTCGAAGCCTCTCTAACATCGCCCTTAGGGGAGCGGCCGTTGGCCACCACGTCGATGCCTCCCTCGGAGAGCACAAGCAGGCCAGTGGCCACCGCCTCGCGGGCGACGACGGGCTTAGAACCCACATCGATTATCCCGGTCCACGACTCCTCGTCCAATCAATCACCTCTCGCGCCTGTGGGCTCGCGAGTTCATCATCACTATTCAGCAAACCGGCCTATCGGCGGAGTCGTAGTTGTGGTGAGTTCGCGGATAACATCTGAAATAGTCGGCGGCAATGGGGTGGCGTGGCCGAGGCGTTTCGAAACAAGGCGACTCCGGGCGCTGTTCCCGAACTGGAATCGGGTATAACCCATGACAGGCCTATCACTGACGGTGTGAAACTGCAGGTCATTGACGAGCTCTGCGTCGGTTGCTCATACTGCCTGATGGCCTGCAAGGATGATGCCCTCATCGTCGAGGGGTTGTGCGAGGTCATTGACGAGAACTGTACCGACTGCCTGAGGTGCCTCCTGTGGTGTCCGACAGGAGCCTTGGTGTACTCCTGAGGTGGCAGGATGAGCGAGCGTCCGAAGGCAGTGGTCATAGGTGCCGGGGTCGGCGGGCTGGCATCGGCCGCGAGCCTTGCACAGACACAGAAGTACGAGGTCGCAGTCTACGAGAGGATGTCGTTCGCCGGTGGCAGGTTCACCCAGCACGACCACGACGGTTTCCAGATTCCAACCGGCGCGGTCCACATGATCCCACACGGCAAGAAGGGGCCGTTCGCCAAACTGATGCTTGGCAAGCGGGACAGTGGCGGGCTCGGGCTGGGTCGGCACGGGGTGGAGTTCCTGCCGACCACCAAGTTCGCCTGCCAGATCAAGGACGGTAAGCTGCAACGGGCCAACTCGGTCTACGGAGTCTTACCGTGGTTCTCGCTCAAAGACACGCTGAACCTGCCGCGGCTGCTGATGAAGCCCGCCAAACGGCCATGGGGCAACGAGACCGAGGACGGTAGGACTTGGATGTCGAGGTACTTCTCCAGTGACTTCATCGACTTTGTCGATGCATTCGCCAACTTCGCCATCAGTCTGAGGTTCGAGCAGATGCCTGCTTCGACCGTCGTTAGGATGCTTCAGAACTCATTCTGGAGCGACCGTCCCCACGTCCCCAAGGGCGGGTGCAAGGGAGTCATCGACGGGCTGCGAAGCGACCTGCGAGAAAACGGAGCCCGCGTCAAGCTGTCCCACGAGGTCACCGAGATCCTGCCCGGAGATGCGGAGGAGTCGACCAAGGACAACCGCTTCTGCATCGGCATCAGGCGGCGCGGTCGGGATGAGGGGGTTTGGGTCGGTGCCGATGCGATTATCCACAACGGTGGCCATCCGAATCTGCTCAAGGCGCTCTCGGACGACTTCGAGGTAGCGGCGGGGGTCAGGCAGCAAATCCGTGACACTCAGGCGGTCGGAGGCATTGGCTTCGTGTTCGCGCTCGACGACGAGATTCCCCACCGTGGCAGCGGGGTGACCATGCTGCCGGGCTTGGACAGGGTCGGAGGGTACGTTATCCCTACCTTCTCGGATCCGAGCCTCGCTCCTGAGGGCCAGCACATGATGATCACACACCAGTACGTGCCGGATCCAAGTGTTAAGTCAGAGATAACGAAGGGGCGTGAGGACCTCTACGAAGCCATCCCGTGGCTCGCCGACCACGGTGAGGAACTGTGTGTCCACACCTACCATAGGAACTGGCCGTGCAACCGCGCCCCGCAGGGCGCCGAGTTGCCCTCAGACGTCGGCATAGAGGGGGTTCGTCTCGTTGGCGACGGGGTCAAGGGTCACGGCTGGATGATGGTCGAGGGGATAGCATCGAGTGTGCCTAGTGCGGTGGCCAGCGTCAGTGGTGCAATGGACGCGATGTGATTAGCCGAGACCGGTCTTCCAGATCTCGCCGTCGGCTCGGATCTCCTTCTTCCACAACGGGGCCTGCCGCTTCAGTTCGTCAATCAGCCAGCTGCAGGCCTCGAAACCCTCAGCCCGATGGGCTGAGCCAACATGGATGCACACGATGGGCTCACCCGCCTCGACCAAGCCGGTGCGGTGGGCCAGCACCACCGAACTCACCCCGAACTGGCCCAGAGCCTGCTCGGCGAGCTCGTTCAGTACTCCGGGGAGCTTTCCTTCCCAGGCGTCGAACTCGAGTCGCTCGACAGTCACCCCGTCGTCCTCTCCGCGCGTCAAGCCCACGAAGCTGACCACACTGCCGCAGCCATCCGCATCGAGCATCTCGCGCAATCCCTCAGGGTCGAGTCGCTCGGGCTCGATTAGCACCCGTACGCTAGTCATGCAGTGCCATCCGGGTGCTGCGCTTGAACGCGACGGAGGCGACCCAACCGTTCAAGCGGTAGGCCTGAAGTCGCGGAGCCGTGAGCAGCGAGCCAGTCCACATCCTCGGAGCAGGCCTCTCGGGTCTCGCCGCGGCCGCCTATCTGGCGAACGCGGGCCGGGAGGTTCATGTCCACGAAATCCGCTCAGATAGTGGGGCTCGCTTCGA
>CAZSPJ010000125.1:0-2677 GCA_964608795.1 uncultured Candidatus Poseidoniales archaeon
TGCCGGGGAAGCGGTACTATCAGGGATGCGACGACTTCGACACCATCGAGGAGATTGGCATTGCTGCGGCGAGGCGCGTCTTCGACTGCAACTTCACCAACATCCAGTCGACCTCAGGAACCGTCTCCAACATGGCCGGGCTGAAGGCTCTGGCCAAGCCAGGAGATACAATCACCGCTGTGTCCACCGCTGACGGCGGTCACATCTCTCACGCGCGCATGGGCGCTGTCGGAATGCGTGGGCTGAATCTTGTGACGTACCCCTGGATCGAGAGCCGTATGGAGCCCGACATCGACGCGGCAGCAGCCCTGATTCGCGAGACTGAGCCAAACGTCGCTCTGTTCGGCCAGTCGGTCTTCCTTTTCCCCACTCCTCTGGAGGAGCTGGCCGATGCCGCTCATGAGGTCGGTGCCAAGGTGATGTACGACGCCGCCCACGTCCTCGGGCTGATTGCTGGCAATCAGTTCCAGGACCCTCTGAGGGAAGGTGCCGACGTGATGACCGGGAGCAGTCACAAAACCTTCCCCGGCCCGCAAGGGGGCTTCCTGCTGTCCGACTCCGATGACCCCAAGTTCCAGCGCCGCCTGAACAGCGCGATATTCCCCGGAGTTTGTTCTTCATATCACCTCCATCACGTAGCCGGCAAGGCGGTGGCACTAGCCGAGTTCGAGGAGTTCGGTGCTGACTACGCTAGAGACATCGTGGCCAACGCCAAGGCGCTGGGCGCGGCCTTGGCCTCCGAGGGCTTCGAGGTGATGGCCGAGGAGCGCGACTACACCGCCAGCCACCAGGTCCTGACCCGCCACGGAGAGGTCGATTCCGGAGCTGGCAGGGATGCCGCCGCACTGCTCGAGGAAGCCGGTATCATCACCAACATGAACATGCTTCCCGGGGACACCAAGGCGATGTCCCCGAGCGGCCTCAGGCTGGGCGTCCCCGAACTGACCAGAGTCGGCATGAGGCCCGACGAGATGCAGGATGTGGCACGCTTCTTTGCGAGGGCACTGCTCTCCGAGGAGGATCCCTCAGCTGTCCGCAGAGACGTTGCTGGATTCAAGTCCGAGTTCCAGACTGTCCACTACTGCTTCGAGCCCGGACCTGCTTACCCCGGCCTCGCGTGAGCGTGCTCCCATCGGGAGCACGACTTACACACACTTTTTCATCAGAGACCTCCCAATAGGGTCAGTGCAGTCGAAGCGTAACGCCGCCCTCCTGCTCTCGATGCTGATGCTCAGTTCGGGATGTCTCGGGTTGTTCGGAGAAGAAGAAGAGCCGATAGAGGAGGTAGACTGCACCGCTGAACCATCCCATCCTGACTGCTATGTCCATGTGATTACCGAGGATGACTGCATGCCCCACCAGATCTTCACCGGAGTTGCTTGCAGGATGATGCAGAAGCCAAGTTCGCTGACCTACGGAGAGAGTTCCATCCTGCTCGTCGCTGGAGTCGAGATGCAGACACTGACCCCGAGTTTCCTCGGCGACGGGCCACAGAACTGGTTCGTCAACCCCCGACTTCCCGAGGGACTGTCTCTCGACGGGGAGTCTGGGGTAATCGGCGGAACTCCCGAGGCAGAGGCTATCGAGACCCGCTACACCATCATCGGCACGAACGAGGTGGGCTCCGTGGCCACTACCATCGACATCACGGTGGTCGCTGCGGCTCCGCACTCCATCCAGTACCTCTCGGATATCCTGCCGTGCACCCTGGGGGAGGAGTGCTCCATGGGCTCACCTATGGTGATGGGCGGTGCGGCGGATACATGGTCAGCCAGCCCCCCTCTTCCCGAGGGTCTATCGCTTCTCGGAGATGGCTCGATAACAGGGATAGCACGTGCCCTAGGTGATTCCAATCACACTGTTACCGCCTCGAACTCGGGCGGCTCCGTCGAAACTGCGATCCGGATTATCACCCTACACGAGGAGCCTACTGCCCTCTCCTACCCCGGGCACCCGTTCTACTGGACGATAGGCGTGTCAGTGCAGGTCACACCGTCCTCTGAGGGAGGCGAGGTCACTGACTGGGCAATCGAACCCCCTCTGCCCGAAGGGGTGGCGCTGCACCAGATCGACGGCTCGCTGCGGGGCACCCCGATATCGGTTCACCCGCTGAGGGAGTACGTGATTACCGCCCACAACACCGGCGGCTCACTCTCCTCGACCATTCTCATCGATGTCAGAGACATCCCGGTAGACGGTCTTGGGTACGAGCCCTACCAGTTCGACCTCAGGACCGGTGATGACATCGGGCTGGTGATGCCGACCTGGCAGGGCGGCACTCCGGACACTTGGGAAGTCGACCCGCCGTTACCGTCTGGCTTCGACTTCGACTACTACACCGGGCAGATCAGCGGCACTGCAATGCTCCTGCAGCCATGGACCCATCACACTGTCTGGGCCAACAACTCCGGTGGCCCCGCCTCGACTCCGCTTCAGTTCCGGGTGACTAGCCTGCCTCCTGACGCAATCTCCTGGCCCGGCATCGAATTCGCCTTAGAGGCCAACGAGAGCATCGTCATCCCAGCCACCAACGACGGCCCTGAGATTGAGACGTGGGAGGTCAGCCCACCGTTGCCCTCCGGCCTTGCGCTGCTTGCCAATGGGACAATCTCGGGAACCCCTGACGAGCGTACCGGCTGGAAGCAGTACACCATCTGGGCCAACAACACAGGCGGCG
>CAZSPJ010000126.1:0-2614 GCA_964608795.1 uncultured Candidatus Poseidoniales archaeon
ACCTCGACCGCTCCAACAGGTTCCTCGACGCTGTCGCGGAGTTCGTCGGTGCTGGCGGTACTGGAATCATGTTGGTCCACAAGCCAAGTTTCTCTTCGGCCCTGCCTACAGACTTAGACGGCTACCGGGCAGCCTACTCTGAGACCCTCGAGATGGCCGAGGAGGCGAGGGCAGCATTCGGCATCGGAGTCGGGGTCGTGCTCGGCCCACACCCCGTCGCCTGGGAGCACCAGACCGAGCCGCTCGGCCTCGAGAGGGCGACCGAGCTCCACCTCGAGGCTGTGGGCCTCGCACTCGACCACATCGATGCAGGAGACGCGGTCTGCCTCGGAGAGGTGGGAAGGCCGCACTACCCTGTCTCGGATGAAACCTGGAGTGCTGCCAACGATATGCTCCGGGAGGTCATGGCTCTGGCCGCCGGGGCCGGTACTTCGATTCAGCTGCACGTCGAGGACAACGGCGAGAAGACCTGTCACGAGCTCGCAGCACTGTGCGACGAGGCGGGCCTTGCGCGTGACAGGGCGATTCGGCACTACGCGCCCGCCGATGTCGGCACCGACTTCACGCACGGCCTCGCCGCCACCGTGAGCGTAGGCAGAGGCAGTGTGGAGACCCTTACCGAGACCACCGCCAATGCAAACGCCCCATGGGGGATGGAAACTGACTTCCTCGACGACCCGCGCAGGCCGGGCGCGGTGCTCGGTCCGAAGACCGTGCCCAAGCGCACGCAGCAACTGTGCGCTGCGCTGCTGGCAGCCGACTGGGACGAGGATGAGGTGAGTGGGCTGATGAGCAGCATCCACAGCGACTGGCCGGCACAACTCTACTCTACTCTGTAGGCAGCCGGAGCTTTGGGGTGATGACCATCGCCGCTCCGATTACGAACAACAGGAGTGTCAGCGCGAACCCTTGGAATTCCCCCAGCGGGACCTCGTATCCCAGCTCCGACAGCCCCATTCTCCACAATGGCCCGTTGATTGGCATGAACAGGAGCATCAGCACGACTCCGAGCTTCTGTCTCGTCTGCACGGGCGCCCGACAGAGGCCCGGTAGATGAACTGAGCGCAGGAGGGTATGATGGTGCGCCCGCCGGGATTTGAACCCAGGATATGAGGTTGGAAACCTCAGGTGATAACCAGACTTCACTACAGGCGCGCTGAGTCGCCGTACCGAGGCGTCCACTAAACCGATTCGGTAGCAAAAATAGCGAAGTGAAGCATTCAAACGCGTCCCTCCTAACGGAGGGACGTGTCACAAGACGACGATGCCGCCGCTCCGGGCATAGCAATCAGCAAGGACGCCTCCGACACCATCGACGAGAAGCAGGTCGTCGGCCGCAAGATATGGCGGATAGTGCCCTATATCAAGCGCTATTGGAGACGTGCTGCCGGCGGAGTCGGCGCCAATGCAGCCGCTCGTGCCTTCGACCTGATTCCATTCATTGCAATAGGGATGGCTGCCGACTACTACCAGAGTGGAACCTACACCAGCGGTGCAATTGAGTCTCTGGTCAACTACAGTCAGGTACCCTCGCCGGAGATCGGCTTCGGCCTTCTGATCCTAGTCTCGTTCACGTTCCTCGCAATATTTCAAGGAATCAGCGAGTACCTCTGGCAGTCTACCGCATACAAGGTGCAACACGATATCCGGATGGACGCCACTACCAGTCTGATGGCGATGGAGGCGTCTTACTTTGAGACCCGTCAGACAGGCAATCTGATGGCTGTTCTGTCCGCTGATGTCGCGCAGTTGGAAGACATCGTATCGGACTCCTCGACCTCGATTATCCGGATCATCATCACCTTCACCACCGCGTTCGGGATAATGTTCTGGATGTCACCAACACTGGCGTTAATCCTAGGCATCCCCCTGATACTTGTCATCCCTATGGTGGTCTGGTTCTCGACACGGGTCCAACGCCGCTATCGCAAGCAGCGCGAGAGTACAGGGGGAATAGTCGCCATCCTCGAGAACGTGCTGGCTGGCATCGTCACAGTGCAGGCCTACAACGCAGGCGATTTCGAGCGCTCTCGCGTCGAGAGCGAGAGCGGCGACTATCGGGATCAGGCGATTCATGCCGCCAATCTGCGCAACCGTTTCATCCCCGGCATCTACGTAGTCGCCGGAATTTCGTTCGGACTGCTGGTCTCGGCCGGTGGCTGGCTCATGCGAACCGACGAGATATCAGTGGGTCAGTTCGTCACATTCTTGCTCATCTCCACGCGAATGACGATGCCGATGTTCATCCTCGGGATGCTGCTGAACCAGCTCCAGAGAGGGGAAGCAGCCTCCAAGCGAGTGTTCGCCCTGATCGATCTCGAACCGTCGATCTTCGACAAACCCGACGCAATCCCGCTCGACAGCCCAATCCATTCGATTTCGTTCGACGACGTCTCCTTCTCCTATCCCACATCAGAGGTCAACGTGCTCAACGGCATCTCATTCTCAGCCTCCTCGGGGGAGTTCCTCGGGGTGATGGGACACACAGGAGCTGGCAAGAGCACCATTCTCAAGCTGGTCGAGAGGTTCTACGAGCCCCAGCATGGCACGGTGAAGATTAACGGCATAGACATCAATGACTACGCTATTGAATCAGTCCGCGACAGGATTGGCT
>CAZSPJ010000127.1:0-2602 GCA_964608795.1 uncultured Candidatus Poseidoniales archaeon
ATTACGCTTAGTCAAGGCGATGCAGAAAATCATTATTTATATGAGAAAAGAGTGAATGATACTACACTATTTCAGGATGTCTCTGATCAGATTGAAATTGAATATAAGCATCAGGAAAACACGTTTCTGGAATTTAATCGTGAACCATTTATTCCACATTTCATTTCTATGGAAGGGCCGGCCTGTGATGCGGCGGACGTAAATAACGATGGTTTATCTGATTTATTCCTCGGTGGTGGAAAACATCAGCCTGCCGGAATTTATCTACAGAATGATGAGGGGAATTTTATTGCTGTTCCTGATTCAGTATTTATACGAGATAGTCGAAGTGAAGGAGTGGATGCTGCCTTTTTTCATGCCGATAAAGATCAGTTTATTGATCTTTATGTCGCTAATGGTGGGAATGAATATTTTGCCAAAATGGCGCCTTTAAAGGATTGCCTGTACTTTGGATCAGGCAATGGCTATTTTAGAAAGGATGTATCCGCTTTACCGGAGATTTATGCCAACAGCGCCTGTGTTAAACCAGTTGATATTGATCAGGATGGGGATATTGATTTATTTGTTGGTAGTCGCTCCGTGCCTCGGGAATATGGCACCATACCACAAAGTTATCTGCTGCTCAATGATGGAAATGGAAACTTCACCGATGAAACTCTGGCACGAGCCCCGGCTTTATCTAGTTGCGGTATGGTTACAGACGCGATCTGGGTCGATTTAAACAGCGATTCTTACAAGGACCTTGTAATGGTGGGTGAGTGGATGCCTATCCGAATATTTTACAACTTTGCTGGTGAATTAATGGAAGTCACAGAAAAATATGGCCTGGAGAATACGCAAGGATGGTGGAATACAGTATCTGCTGAAGACTTAAATAAAGACGGGTTGATAGACCTTGTTGTTGGTAATCTGGGTTTGAACTCCTTTCTGAAAGCTTCAGAAGAAAAACCCATTCAACTATTTATTAATGATTTTTCAGGAAATAATAAACTGGAACAGATACTGTCTTATTATCATGGATCAAATTATTATCCCTTAGGATCCCGGGATCAGTTTGTGGAAAATATTCCTTCTTTACAAACAAAGTTTCCTAAATATGCTGATTTTGCTGGCAAATCAATTGATGATATTTTCAACCTGGATCAGCTAAAGGCTGCCAAAATTAAAAAAGCAGCGGTATTTACCTCAGTTATATTGCTTAATAATGGTGATGAAACATTTACTCGAGAAATTCTTCCAATGGAGGCTCAATACTCTCCAGTATATACAATTTTAATCGATGATTTTGATCAAAATGGATCACAAGATCTGCTCCTGGGTGGTAATTTCAGTGGCGTACCAGCAGATTTGGGCCGGTATGATGCCAGCTTCGGAAGTTTATTACTTGGCGATGGTAGTGGATCATTTATGCCCGTAAGACTGCAGCAGAGCGGCCTTGTGGCCACTGGGGAGGTTCGCCAGTTCAAGATAGTACATAATGCTTCTGACCGCAGACTGATTGTGGCTGCGCGCAATAATGATACAATTTTGACATTTCAATTAAACAAGTAAGATGTAAAATGGGATATTTGTATAGAATTCTTAATATTTTTATGGGTGATTTCAATAAAAAGGAACAAAGATGAACCCCGATTTTAGCTTACATACTGTTGACTTACTGATTATTGGCGTTTATGTACTATTTGTAGTTTGGCTGGGGATCAGACTAGGGAAAAAACACGATACAGCAGAGGATTATTTCCTGGCTGGACGTTCCATGATCTGGCCGTTCATCGGTATGTCATTATTTGCTTCAAATATTTCCAGTACAACCTTGATCGGTTTGGCTGGCGATGCCTATAGCACTGGTATTTCCGTTTTCAACTATGAATGGTTTGCATCTGTTATTCTGGTATTCTTTGTCATATTTATTCTGCCTTTTGTTTTAAAGTCTCAAGTATATACCATTCCTGAATATCTTGAACGCCGCTATGATGGACGAGCAAGAACGTATTTTTCAATCCTGAATTTATTTTTAAATATTATCGTTGATACGGCAGCAAGTTTATATGTGGGCGGATTGATACTGAAACTCATCTTCCCGGGAGTTCCCATGTGGCAGACCATTGGAGCCCTGGCAGTGATTGCAGGTGTTTATACTATCGCAGGTGGCCTGGCTGCTGTTATTTATACGGATGCCATTCAGACAGTTATGCTGTTGATTGGTTCTATTGTCATTTCAATATCTGCTTTTTTAAAGGTTGGAGGTTGGAACGCTATTACCACTCAAGTTTCACCAGACATGCTTAGTCTTATCCGCCCTCTGGGTGACCCTGGTGTTCCGTGGCTAGGGTTGTTTACAGGCTTACCCCTTTTAGGAGTGTATTTTTGGTGCAATAATCAATTTATGGTTCAGCGTGTTTTGAGTGCCAAAAATCTATGGCACGGACGTATGGGGAGTCTATTTGCCGCCCTGCTCAAGCTGCCTGTTCTGTTTATCATGGTGCTGCCCGGGACTGCGGCAATTTTGCTGTATCCTGAACTGGAACGTGCTGACCTTGTTTATCCTACACTGATGTTTGATTTATTGCCCACAGGGTTGCTGGGGCTAGTGATGGCTGGT
>CAZSPJ010000128.1:0-2569 GCA_964608795.1 uncultured Candidatus Poseidoniales archaeon
GCGGTCACCAGATCGTTGTACTCTACGCCCTCACCGGTATCACGCGAGCGAACCGTCTCGAGGATGAGTTCGATGGCATCGCCGGGCTCAGCCGCGGGCTCACTGCTTTCCGGCGCCTGCGAGGCCGTCTCCTCGAGAGTCGTGGCGGTGGGTTGCGGTGGCTCCATCAGACTGGTCCTGCCGGTCGCCATGGAGAGGGCCTGCAGGACCCCGACGCGGTAGCCCTCGGGGTCGAAGTCGCCATAGTGCCCGCGAGCGAGTATCAGCCCATCCACGAGATCGCGTGGGACCCCGGCCGCCTCGAGGGCAGCGGGAGTCAGGTCTGCCTCTAGGGAGGTGGAGTGAGCGTCAATGCGTCGCAGAGTGGCCTCGGCGGTCTCGACCAGCCAATTGGTGTAACACTCCCTGTCGATGACCGTGAACTCCTCCGCGCGCAGCGAGGTGAACATGCCACCGTCTTCCGTTTCGAACCACCTCGCCTTGCCGACGAGTGCCAGAAGGAAGCGGTCGCCGCTCTCAAAGCGCGCCAACAGTTCCTCGAAGTCGGGATGCAGCTCTGGCTGGAACGAAGCCACGCTGAACAGGTAGCTGCCGGTTGGGTCCCTGACATGACCGGAGTAGTTCGGGCCGCTGTCGCCCTCGCGGCGCTCCATGCGGTCGATGACCCCACATACTAGGGCACGGTTGATCTTGGCGCCTATCTTCGTGATGACGAACGACGGGTCGTACTCCCCGGAGCCCTCCTCGGTCAGCGAGGCATCCCGGTACTCCTGCGCGAACAGCCTCACGGCGCTCTGACGGGCAAAGCGTCGTGCTGGCTCCTGAATCACAGGACCACCCCCCAGCGTTGCATAACCTGATTGGCGGCGTCAGCAGAGGGGGTCTGGTCCTGCTCAGCCTCGTCGGCGAGCAGCATCGCACCTTGATCGTCCACTATCGAGCGTCCCTTGATGTTGAGACGCTGCGCGAGCACGCGCTGACGCAGCGAGACTACGAAACCGTCACGGCCCTCCTTGGAGATCTGTTCTTTCACGGATTCCTGATTGACACCGAGGAACGCCTCGGAGGGGTCCTTCGACATCAGCAGGGAGGCGTTGGACACCCCATCATCAATGACGAACCTGAGTCTCAGGTCCTCCTCGCCACGCTGCGGGCCGTGCTCTGCGCAGGCGCCATCCCTGAGTACGCGCCTGCACTCGGGGCAGCGCTCGACTATGCCTGAATCGGGACGCACCGCGACTATTGTCCCGCTGGTCCGGATGCCGCGACGCGAGCCGCCGCTTAGCATGGAGGTGAGGTCTACGTCGATCCAGTGCTGCTCTGGGTCTATAGGCTCCCACGGAGCATCAGATAGATTCGATACCTGTACGGCCTCGTCGATGACCAGATCGGGCGAGCCCTGCCAGAACTGCACCCTCGCCCCAGTCAGATGCAGGAAGTCCCCGGGCTCGGGGTCGACCTCGCACCACGCGGTCAAGCGGCAACGGCCACTCGGATCGATGACGTCCCCGCTGCGGACCACTCGCTCGGTTCCGTCCTCGGAGGTGAAGGAGCGTTGAATCCAGGATTCGACCTGAACGGTGACCTCGATGTCGCGCATGCCGTTGCGCAGGTCCGAAATAGAGACCTTGTTGGCCTTGGACAGGTCATCCATGCTGGCGAAAGCCGAATCGTGGTAGACCTCGATCATAGTGCGGTCGCCGATGTTGACCTCAGGGGTCTCGCGGAACTTCCTAATCGATGCACCGTCGATCTTGAGCAGGGTTCCCGGCTCGTGCTCCAGAGGGACCCATGACAGGAAGCCTATGCTGCCGCTGGCATCACCAAGCCTACCGCGGACGACTTCGAGCTCGCCGCTGCCATCTCGCTTGACTATGACATCCGGCTTGGCCGATATCAGTCGAGCGACTAGGTTGACGTAGCCCTCATTCGCGGAGGCAGTGGCGATGTCTGTGGGCTCACTGCTGACCTGCGCCACCGGGGTACCGCCCTCCCTGAGGACGGTGACCCGGGTAGTCCGGTTGATATTGAGCGAGCGCTTGTCGTTCCACTCATTGACCGAGGCGCCCTCAAGGCGCACCACCGAGCCGGGCGCCAGGTTCTCGCCCTGCTCGCCCCAGTCCTTGAAGTCCCAGCGCTCGCGATTGTCGCTGCCCTCCCAGGGATTGTCCTCAATCCAGCCGAAGGCCACCTGCCGCTCCTCGCCACGAATCATCTGGATGCGCGGCGTGTAGGTGATCACCGCGACCTCGATGGTGACGTTGCGGTCCTCGGCATCGAGCTCGGAGAAACGGTTGACCTTCTTCTCTGCCTTAGCAGGAGCTGCGATCTTGGTGACCTCCATCCCGGCGGCGGTCTGGAACTTCCGAACAACCGAGCGCAGTGCGTCCTCAGGAGGAATCAGGAACTCCTCCTCGTAGCGCCTGAACTCCTCGACTATCTCACCGTCGTCCGCGTCGGGACACTCCTGTTTGACTATCTTCACCTGCGTTGCGTATCTTCCGTCTTCCGTCATTTGCTCACCTGCATCAGTGAATGAGGTCTGAGCCTACATAAACCACTGATGCGG
>CAZSPJ010000129.1:0-2566 GCA_964608795.1 uncultured Candidatus Poseidoniales archaeon
GCTGTGAGGATGCTCGGCGTAATCTCCACGGACCGACGGGGGTGGCTTTCGGTTCTCAATCCCCCGGTCCGGCAATGTATGTGCTACAGACACAAATTGATAGGATGCGGATGCGGCGGTATGCCTACAGGTGAGCGAATGGGGAAAATTGTGACTGCGAGTGACGCGGACTTCGACTTGGTGACGAGCAGTGATGAGTGGGTGCTGGTTGACTTCTGGGCGCCTTGGTGCGGGCCTTGCAGGATGATTGCTCCCGTGCTCGAGCAGATTGCCGGAGAGCGTGAGATTACCATCGCCAAGGTCAACACCGATGTGAATCAGATGTCACCTGGGAAATACGGCGTCAGGGGGATTCCGAACCTGATTCTCTTCCACAACGGCGAGGCCGTCGATAGGATGAGCGGTGCCATGCCGAAACCGGGGATGGACGACTGGCTGAACCGTCACATGGCCTAGTCGGACGCCTCGCGCAACCTGCGGGCTCGCTCCTCGTGCGGCGCGCCAACCTCCCTCAGGAGCCTTGCTCGCAGCGCCTCGTGCAACCACATGCCGTCGCTGAGTTCCAGCATCAGGCCTCTCTCAAGCAGGTCGGCTGGTGGCGGGCCGTCAATTCCGGCGGCCTTTGCCAGAGCAGCCCACGGGACCGGTCGCTCGGCGACCGCGAGCAGTGCGAGAGTTTCCCTGCGGTCGCCGGGCAGCACGTCGAGGATCTCCTCGTCGAGGAAGCGCAGCCAGTCTTCGTGCAAGGTCTGGCCATACAGCTCCAGCAGTTCGACCGCAAGAGGGTGGCCTCCGGTGGCGCGGTGGATCTCCTCGGCGGGAGCGTGGCTGGGCAGGTCTAGCGAGATCAACCAGTCAGATATCTCCTCCAGTGTGAGGCCGGAGAGCGCGAGTTCCTCGATGCGCCCGCGTGTGTGCACGTCGCGCCTGTCATAGAATGCGAGGTTGGTCCGCGAAACCAGCAGCATCCGCATGGTTGTGGACTCGGCGACCTGCAGTAGGGCGCCTAGCAGATGCGTGCCGTCGGAGCCGATGTTGTGGACATCATCGATAATCAGCAGCATCTCGCTGGTGGGCGCACCGCAGTGTCCCTCCTCGTCCAGCATGTGGGCGGTCAGGCGGCGGCGGTATAGATCCAAATCGAGTCGGGCACCAGGCTTGAGAGGGAGTGATTCGAGAATGCCATAGGGGTCGGACGAATCTTCGTCGAGACCGACGCCGAGCCGGTGCAGCAGGCTCGTCGCGATTCCAAGTGGGGAGTCCCAAGGTTGGCACGGGTAGTACATCACCTCGAGCTCGGGCCTGTCTTCGAGCAGCCCGTCGAGCCAGTGCGAGGCCAGAGTGGTCTTGCCGCACCCGGCAATTCCTGAGAGTACGAACATAGGGGCGCTGGACGAGTGCCACTCTTCCAGTCGCAGCCTTTCGGCCGAGCGACCGTGCACGGTGCGGGTCCGAGGCGGTCTGGTGTGGTAGGTCGAGTGCGCCCCCGCCAGCAGCGAGAGCGAGCCCGGGGGCGGGGTCGCAGCCTCGTCAGACCTGACGATGGCTCCGAAGCGTATGTCGCCGAAGTTCAGTACCCCTTCGTGCTGCGCGTGCATCAGCACCTGAAGCAGTGTCAACCCGGCCTTCAGCCTCACGGCCGCCTCGTCGGCTCGGACCTCGAGCAGTCTGCCCTCGCTGCTGCGCAGCAGTATCATGGTAGAGCGTAACTCGTCAATCCGATCCCGCGCCTCAGAACGACCTTCCTCGGTCAGCTGCCAGGTCTTCTGACGGCGATCGTCTCCCCTAACAGTCCGAGTGTGCTCGGTGACCCATCCGTTGGACATCAACTCGCGCATCGAGCGGGATACGTTGGGTGGGTGCAGGGCGCAGATCTCGGCTATACCGGGGCGGGTCATCTCGTGGGTCACGAGGTAGTGGTCGGCCTGATGGTCCTGCTCCCAGAGGTGCAGCAGGATGCGGTCTATCACAGGGACATTGACCTTGACGTCACTGCGTGCCATGCATCCGTGCGAGAGGTGCGGTGCGCATCAAGCGTTCGTAAGGCTGCGCCCCCGCGCAGCCACGCATTGGTCATATTCAAGAGAAAGAGTACTCACCGCGACTCATGGACGAAACCACGCGGTCCAAGCTGCTCAACCTGCAGCGCATGGAGGCCACCGAGGCGGAGGTCTACCGCCGCCTCGCCAAGATGCAGGCCGACCCCGTGAACCGATCCATACTCGAGGGCATCGCCTTGGAGGAAGAGAGGCACGAGGCCGTGATCGAGAAGATGACGGGAGAGCCAATCAAGCCCGATATGGGCAAGGTCGGCAGGCAGGTGATGCTGGCCAGGTTGTTCGGGTTCACCTTCTCTGTCAAGATGATGGAGGCAACGGAGCAGGATGCTGCGGCGGAGTACCGCAAACTCGGACTGCACGACATCGCCGATGAGGAGGAGGCTCACGAGGAGAACATGATTGGTATGTTGGACGAGGAGCGTCTGCGCTACTCGGGCAGCGTGGTCCTCGGGATGTCCGATGCCCTCGTTGAACTGACCGGTGCGCTGGCAGGGCTCACCTTCGCT
>CAZSPJ010000130.1:0-2560 GCA_964608795.1 uncultured Candidatus Poseidoniales archaeon
TTGAGCACGATGGCGACTGCGAGCCAGAACACCGGGTCCACCCCCTGTGCCCAGGAGAGCGCTGTGGCTGCTGATGCAGAGCCTGTACCGGCTGATACGTTGACTATCCCGTTGATCATCAGCAGTTTGGAGAGGAACCCGGAGAGCGGCGGGACCCCGGCTAGGGATAGCATGAACACGAACATCGAAGCGGCAATCACAGGGTCACGCCGGCCCAGCCCATGCAGGTCCTCCATCCTGTGCCCCCTTCCCTCTGCCTCCAGCATCGAGAGGACTAGGAAGGCGCCCATCTTGAACAGCACAAGCACGACGAGGTGGAACACGACAGCGGTGACGATGAGCGCGGAGGTGTCCGGGTCGGCCAGCCCGGATCCGATTGCAGTGAGGGCTGCGAGCATGTACCCTGCGTGGGCCACACTCGAGTAGGCCAGTACTCGCTTCGGGTTGTCGCTGGTCAACGCTGCGAGGTTGCCCCATGTCATCGTCACTACGGCGACAATCGCCAGCGCGAGGAGCCAGAAGGCCTGCCCCACCGAAGGCATCGTGACCACTAGTAGGAGTCGCATTAGGGCGACGAAGCCCATCGCCTTCGAGGCCGTTGCCAGTACCCCGGCGACCGGAGAAGATGCTCCGGCGTATGCATCGGGAACGGCCAGATGGAACGGGGCTGCTCCGACCTTGAAGCCGAAGGCGACGAGCATCAGGCCGACACCGATGGCCGCGAACGGATCCATCGTCTCCATCGCATCCCACGAGGTCGCCAGATCGGCCATGTCGAGGCTGCCGTTCCACAGGTAAAGCAGCGACATTCCGTAGATGCCGACCGCCGAGACGACTGAACCGACGATGAAGTACTTCGTGCCAGCCTCGCCGCCGACATCAGCCTCCTTGTGAAAGGCCACAAGGACGTAGGATGACAGTGAGGCGAGCTCGAGGCAGACGAACAGCATGAACAGGTTGGTAGCCATCGCCATCAGGCTCATCCCGAGTCCAGTAGTGAGCAGTAGGATATGGAAATCGACCTGTCGGCGGTTGTCTATCAGCGCGTTGACCTTGCCATCAGAGCGAGCAGTGGAATCGGTATCGAGCGGTGCCGACGCCCCTGGCCTAGCAGGTAGCCGAGCAGTCGTCGCCAACGAGGCGAGCACGAGTGCGGCGGTGAACACGAGGGTGAACATCCTGCTGAACTCGTCCACGTGCAGAGAGTTGCCGACCTCGCCCTCTTCGCCTAGGAAGAGGAGGGAAGTCAGGAATGCCAGAGCGAGGGCGGTCGTCGCTATCTGATTCGGGAGTTTCGGATTGTTGGTAGTAGTGAATCTGGTGCCGCCGATTAGAATCGGAATCCGGGTTCTCGTCAGTGGGATACGCATCGTCGCATCCCCGAGGTTCGGGACCAGTATCATCGCGATGATGCCGCCGAGCATCAGCAACTCGGGCAGGATGAGCTGGGCGGTATCAGGGTCCATGTCGCTGATTATCGAACTCATGGGCTCCACCCCTGTGTCTGCATGGCTTCGATCATGGTGTCGATGACAAACCCTGAGCTCCAGTCCGACATCATGTCCCAGAAGATGAACGGCATGATACCGAACAGCGCCGTCATCGCTACGAGGACCAACATGCCGGCGTTCTCGTGCCAGGTCAGGTCACTGGGATCCTCGCCATGCAGGGTGTCCGGTAGAATGCCATGCTCCGGATCGTTGGACTCGAAGATAGTCCTCTGCATCGAATTCAGGTAGTAGGCTGCAGTGACGATGAGGGTCAGCGCGGGCAGCAGCACCAACCATCCATAGGTCATCCAGAAGGCGATCATGATGGCGATCTCGGCGACGAAGCCGGCTAGCAGAGGGAGGCCTAGACTGGCCATCCAGCCAATCATCATGTGGGCAGCCAGCCACGGGCTGTGGTGCGCGATGCCGCGCATGGAGCCGATCTCCAGAGTATGATAGTGGTGCTTGAACGCCCCGGCCACTGCGAACAGCAGCGGGCTGATTATGCCGTGAGCGAACATCATGAACAGAGCGCCTGCGATCCCCAGGGGCTGCATCGTGGCAATGCCGAGGAAAATCAGGCCCATGTGGGAAACCGAGGAATAGGCGACCATGCGCTTGAGGTTGGTCTGCCCCATGCACACCCATGCGCCGTAGACGAGGCTGACCATCCCGAGGACGATTAGCAGCGGCACGAACTCTATGGTGGATTCGGGGAAGACAGTCACCGCGATTCTCAGGAATCCGTAGGCTCCCATCTTCAGCATCACCCCCGCCAGCAGCATCGAGCCTGCGGTCGGAGCCTGGACGTGGGCGTCGGGCAGCCAGGTGTGCACCGGTACGCTGGGCATCTTGGTGGCGAACCCTACGAGCAGGAGGAGCCAGACGAAGTGTCTCAGCCCCTCGCTCGGAATCAGGTTCTCCTGAGCGGTCATAGCGACGAGGTCGAAGTGGTGACCGGAGAGGCTTCCGAGCCCTGCTATAGGATCGGTGTAGAAGTACATCACGAGAATTCCGATGAGCATGAAGACGCTGGCTGTGAATGTGTAGATGAAGAACTTCATCGCCGC
>CAZSPJ010000131.1:0-2536 GCA_964608795.1 uncultured Candidatus Poseidoniales archaeon
GATATGTGGATTATCTCAATGGCCGTAAGAGATTTGAGATGAATATGAGGATATGCGTCCTTGATGCTCGAGTAGATGTCGATATAGTGATCCACCTTCCAATCGGGATGCAGGCCGCCAACCGAGTGGACTTCGTCAATTCTTGATGAATGCGGTTCTATTCTAGCTAAGAAGTCCGTAGGAGATAGGGCGTACGCCGCCGAATGCCTCGGGCCCTTACGAAATGCACAGAATCTGCATGCGAGTACACAGATATTGGTGGGGCTCACGTGCAGATTCTCGTTGAAGAATACGTTATTTCCGAATCGGGACCTCTTAATCATGCTAGCCAGTGATGATATTGCATTGAGGGAATCATGTCGCATCAGACTAAGGCATGTTTCGGCAGAAACCCTCCCTCCCTCACAGAGAGTCTGCAGGCACGATGACAATACCGCGTCCGAAGTGATGCAATCTGGTGCGTCCATATTCCCCAGTCGTTGTCTCCAATCGGAATTGCCTGACAATGACTCAGCTTGCAAGAACATGCCAGCGCCTCAATCATTGTGATGAGTTCGTTGATTTGAAGTCGACTGTGTCATGCCCTGTAATCAGAATGGGTCACTCCGGAAAGCATCAATAGCCAGACTCATTGAGTCTTATCATGAGCAGCGAAAACGGTGGCATGGGACTCACAATCGCTGAATTGGAAGAGATGTCGCGCAGATGTCGCGTCAATATTGTGAAAATGACACATCGTGCTGCGGCGGGACATCCTGGCGGTTCACTATCGGCCATAGATCTAATTGCAGCGCTATATGGAACGCAGCTTCGAATCGATCCTGCAAATGCAGACTGGGGTGATCGTGATCGTTTCATCATGAGTAAGGGTCATGCTAGTCCCGCCGTCTATTCTATACTGTTTGAAATCGGCTATCTATCTGAGGATGATATAATGGGTTTCAGATCTATGGGTTCGGTATGTCAAGGTCATGTTGACATGAAGTGGACAGAAGGTGTAGACTTCTCTGCTGGGAGCCTCGGCATGGGCCTTTCATTCGGCCTAGGTTGTGCTCTAGCCGCAAAGATGGATGGCAGCGAGAGGGCGATCTGGGTTATGCTCGGAGATGGCGAGGTCCAGGAAGGAGAGGTCTGGGAAGCGGCAATGGCGGCAGAATTTCACTCTGCTAGTAATCTGAAGGTCATTATCGACAGGAATGGGATTCAAAACGACGATTTCGTAAGCGTTCAGATGGAGGTTGGAGATGTAGCGTCAAAACTTGCATCCTTTGGATGGGAAGTACTGGAGATCGACGGTCATTCAATGACCGATATAGTTCAAGCACTCGAATGGGCAGTATCGATTGATGACGGTCCGTGTGCCATTGTAGCGAAGACGGTGAAAGGGAAGGGGGTCTCCTTCATGGAAGGCAACCCTGCCTTCCACGGGAAGGCCCCAGATGATGACGAATTGAGGATAGCATTGGAGGAGTTGTCTTGAGTGCCCCCTCGATTGGAGGGGCATCGCGGGACGGTTATGGCAAGGGCCTACTCAGAATCGCCGATGACCCACGCGTGGTTGTCATCGAAGCCGACCTAGGCAAATCCACAAAATCCTGCCACTTCCGAACACAGTACCCCTCGAAATCGTTCTCAATTGGTATTGCGGAACAGAACATGATGCTGGTAGCAGCCGGCATGGCTGCTTCGGGCAAAGTGCCATTCGCAAGCACTTTCGCGATATTCACTGAACGCGCATTTGAGCAAGTAAGGAACGGCATTGCCAGACCCGAGCTTACAGTGCACATCTGCGGCAGTCACGGAGGGATTCACACAGGTACAGACGGCAGCAGTGCCCAATCCATCGAAGATCTGGCTATCTACCGCACTATCCCAGGAATGACCGTCATGCATCCGTGCGATGACCTGTCAGCCGAAGAGCTCACAGTGCAATTGCTTGGACACCATGGCCCCACATACATGCGCACAGCCCGAAACAAAATACCTAGGGTCTACGATGAGAGCAGCGCGCATGAACTACGTATCGGACGTGGTAGTGTGCTGCGCACAGGTGATGATGTCTGTATCATCGCTTGCGGAGTGATGGTTTCACAGGCATTGGCAGCAGCAAACCAGTTGGCTGTTGAAGGAATCGAGGCGTCCGTAATCGATATGCACACTCTGAAACCGCTCGATAAGGCACTAGTCGACTCTATGGTCGACTCTTGTGGATGCTTCGTGACCGCTGAGGACCATTCGGTCATCGGTGGCCTTGGTGGATCTGTAGCTGAGCATCTATCCACCGGGACATCCGCCCCCTTGGAGATGGTGGGGGTCAGTGATGTGTTCGGCCAGAGTGGAACACCATCCGAGTTGATGTCGAGTATGGGGTTGACCTCGGAGGACATCAAGTCGTCCGCTTTGAGGGCTATCAGCAGGAAATAGAGCCAATTCATCACTGTGCGGCGTTTGATTCATGAACAATAGTGCTCGGCACAGCACCATGAGCGACTCTGAGCGTGTCAAAGGCCTGCTTGATGGCAGTATGGATCCCGCT
>CAZSPJ010000132.1:0-2535 GCA_964608795.1 uncultured Candidatus Poseidoniales archaeon
TTGTCAGTGATGCTCGAGCGCTCAATCACGTCGTATCGAAGCAACAGCATAACTGCTAACGGCACTTGGAAGCCGACCACGGAGGCGAAGTACAAGCCAACAATGAATCCTATCCACGATTGCAGTTGCCAAGTTGACTCGAGCCCCGCTGCAGCAGCGTCCTCTGACAGATATTCAAGGAGCATAGGAACAAGTATCTCGTGCGCGTACATCGCTCCGCCAACTCCGAGTCCGAGAGCGCAGACAAGAACGAAGGACAGCCCGCCGAGCCCACCTCCGGTTGGGACGAACTTCCTGCGATGAGCATCTGAAAGAATCTTGCGTCCGTTCCAGCCCATGTCGCAAAGAATCGTCAGGACTACGAGCACGATGCCAATATTGGCTGCGATTCTGAGCCTCAATAACACGACCTCCATTGGTTGCAAAATGATTACCTGCACACCGTCAGGCAGGTATCCATCGGCCTGTAGCAGCCACTCTATGGCGTCACCAGCGGCAGGGTAGCCGCCGACGAGACCGGCCATGAACACGGCCGCGAGCAGATACAGTCTGCGAGTGAGATGCCCGATGAGCCCCCGAAGGGCGGCCCGAGGCAGTACATCGGCTGAGCCCTCGGCCATGCTGTGGGTAGACGTCCTGTTCGTGAATACATCGCAACGCAGACTAGCCTTACAGATTCATTTCCGCGTGATTACCGTCAGCAGATCGTCGTCCTTGAGGACATGGTCCAGTCCGACTCTCTGCCAGTCGAACTTAGCGCTCGGGCCCTTGACTCTGGCGTAGCGGAACTTGCGAACAAAATCTCGGTGCAACTTGGTGCAGACATCGCGAACCGTTGAGGTGTCCTTGACTATCAGAGGCTCGATGAGGTCCGCCTCTTTGCCCTGTGGCTTGAGGTATATTGACATGAAGTGCAGATTGTCGAAGATGAAGTCCTTCATCTGGTCGATGCCCTCGCCTGTCTTCGCCGAGACCTCTAGCACAGGCCAGCCCTCGGGCAGCATCGACTTGGCCTGCTCGAGATCCTTCGGGGTAGCGAGGTCGATCTTGTTGAGGACCACGACTGCGCGGCTGTAGATTCGACTCCCGGCCAACGTGTCGACGATGTGGTCGTCGGTGACATCGGTGCGCAGAGTTACCGTGGCAGAGACAATCCCGAAGCTGCGGACGATGCCCCGAATCTCCTCCTCGGTCAGATTGGTCTGCTCAAGCGTCGAACGCACAACTATTCCCCCCCGCTTCGTCCTCGTGATGAAGACCTGAGGCGGCTGCTGGTTGAGCCTCATTCCGGACTTCCAAAGCTCCTCGTCCAAGATCTCGAAGTGCGACCCTTGGAACGGGTCCACCACGTACAGCACCATGTCCGTGCTGCGGATTACGTTGAGGATCTCGCGCCCCCTTCCCTTTCCTTCAGCTGCCCCCTTAATCAGTCCAGGCAGGTCGAGAATCTGTATCTTGGCACCACGGTGCTCCATCAGTCCTGGGATGCAGGTCAATGTGGTGAATGCGAAGTCCCCGATATTCGATTCTGCATCTGTTAATTGGGAGATTAGACTTGACTTGCCGACGCTCGGGAAGCCAACCAGTGCAACCGACGCGTCGCCTGATTTCTTGACCTCGAAACCCGGCCCGCCACCGCTGGCCTTGGCATGTGCCTGAGCCTTCTCCTTGCGAGCCCTGAGAGCGGCAATCTTGGCCTTGAGCTTGCCAATGTGGCCTTGAGTCGCCTTGTTGTACTTGGTCTTGCCAATCTCATCCTCAAGGGACTTAATCTGCTCTTCTATGGTAGCCAGTACAATCCCTCCAGCGCCTATTCGGACGTCCCCCACGCCCCGCCCCGGGTTCTTGAATCCGGTGGCGCTACAGCGCTCGCCATAGGCGAGCGAGGGTTCTTTGCGTACCACCGAGTGGTGCGTACGGGGCGAGTACTTTGGTCGATGTCATCCTCCTTCTAGTCGATCGAGAGGGCTTCGACAGCCTTTGCTCGAAGCCTCTCGGTGAACTGCTAGAGGGCATGGAGACCTGTGCCCTCAGGGCGCTGCGTCCAGAGCCGGACGCGCGCTTCCACAGGAGCTTCGATGTTGATATCGAGGGTGATGTGATGGAGTGGTCCGACGCAAAGGGCAATCTAGACCCTTCCAAGCCACTCGCTGAGCAGGGATTGAATCCCGAATCGTCCTGTGAACTAGCACTTGCACTGGCACGCTGGTGCTCGTTCGGAGAGTGGAGTTGCTGGGATGCCAGACTGTTTCTGTACCTCGAGCCGCTTCTAGGCAGAAATCTATCCGGCGAGGAGTTTCTGCAGCAGCAGGTCTGGTCAGAGTTCTCTGATTCTCTGTCTAGGACCGATAGGGTATCCTACTCGGAATCAGTGGTGCTTGACTGGATGTCACGCCGTCAGAATCTCGGTGAGACGATGGAGCCCTCTGAGGACCCTCGTATACTGCCTACCATGGAGTCCCACCGCAGTGCCAGCGAATCGCTGTTTGACTTCCTCTCTAGGGTACACAGTGAGGGTCTATCGATGCTGATTGG
>CAZSPJ010000133.1:0-2509 GCA_964608795.1 uncultured Candidatus Poseidoniales archaeon
TCGTTCATCTTGGCGTGAGGGGGCGCTGCGGGGCGGCTCAGGTCTGCTTCGAGCTCGTCTAGGAACTGCCCCGTGTCCACCTCCGGCTCAGGTTCCGACTCGTAGGCAGGCCGGGCGGGTGGCTCGACGCTGTGCGTGTGCTCGATTGCCTCGGTCACCGTTGCCTCTCCCTTGCGCCGCAACACCATCCAACCACCCAATCCGAAGACTAGGAGTGCCCCTAGGAGGGCGATGACGAAGCCGTACTTGCCCATCAGGTCCTCCTCGAGATGCTTGGAGGCATCACTGGGGAAGGCATCGCCGTTGTCGCCGTAACCATCGCCATCGGTGTCGGCCCACTCGGTCGGGTCCTTCGGGAACGCGTCCACGGCGTCACCGAAGCCGTCATCATCGGTGTCCGTGTCCTTGGGATCAGTGCCTGCAGCCGCCTCGTCGGAGTCAGTCAGACCATCATTGTCATCGTCGGGATCCTCGTTGTCGCCGAGTCCGTCACCGTCGTTGTCCAAGTGCTCTGCGGAGTTCAGCGGTAGCGCGTCGTTGTCGTCTGGGAATCCGTCGTTGTCGTCGTCCGCGTCCTCCTCGGTGTCCTTGCAGCCGTCCGCATCGTTGTCGGAGCCGGGGCTGCTGGACCATCCCATCAAGCCCAGAGGGCACATGTCGATGCCGTCATCCACTCCGTCGTTGTCGTCGTCCGAGTCGGCCGTATCGGGAATACGATCGCCGTCACTGTCGAGGAAGCAGTCGTCCCCAGAATCGGCCCCCTCTTGCAGGGTGATGTGGCTCTCCGGGCAGTCCTCCGTGCTGGTGCTGGCTGTCCCTGAGGCATAGGTGTCCAGTGGAGCAGGGGTCTGATGGTCAAGTCCTAACACGGAAACGTAGTGCCCGGGTGCAGCATCGATGCACGACAGTTGACCCGGTGAATCCTGGTAGGTGCCCGGACTGCATGGAGTCTGTGTGGGGCTGGCTTGATTGCCCACGTAATGGCCGAGGTCTGCAGGGGTGCAGTCAGCGGCGCTTCCAGAGGCTTCGGACGGGTTGTAGGTTCCTGCAGGGCAGGCTGACTGCGAGGTTGCTCCGCTGGAAGCGACGAAGTGCCCGGAATCGGCATCGATGCACGACATCTGACCAGAATTTGGCTGGTATGTCCCGAAGGCGCACTCAAGCTGCTCTGCGGTCCCCCACTCATCTGAGTAGTGGCCCGGTCCGACGTCGATGCAGTCATCCCGGTCATCCGAGCCGGTGGCAGGGTTGTAGGTGGTCGGCGGGCAGTCCGTTTGTGAAGATGAGCCGTTGCTGTCGACGTAGTGACCCGGTTCCGCGTCCGAGCACGAAGACGAGCCAGAGTACGCCTGGAAGGTGCCAAGCAGGCACTCCGACTGGGTCTGAGACTGTTCTGTGGGCACGTAGTGCCCGGGATCGGCGAGAATGCACGAGGCCTGTCCGAGGGAGGGCTGGTAGGAGCCGGCTGCGCATGGGATCTGGGCAGCTGCCCCGGCCATCGGGACGTAGTTGCCCGCATCCGTGGGCAGGCAGTCGGCCGCCGAGGATGATCCCGTGCTTGGATTGTAGGTGCCTGCGGTACAGGCGAATTGGGACGTGGAGGCAGGTGTGTCAACGTAGTGCCCAGCCGACGCGTCTGTGCACGAGGACTGGGCAGTATCGGGATTGAAAGTGCCTAAGCCGCAAGTAATCTGGGAGTTGGCACCGTGTACTGCGACATAGTAACCTGCGTCCGCATTGAGGCAAATCGTCTGGCCAGATGCGGGTTGATAGTGACCAGGGGTGCATGGAGTCTGGTATGAAGAGCCCCCCATCGGAACCGAGTTTCCGGGGTCTGCCTGTAGACACGCATCAGCACTGGATGAACCCATAGAGGGATTGTAGGTCCCGGGCCAACAAGGAGTGGGTGATGTGGCCGCACTCGTGTCCACATAGTGTCCGGCTGGAGATTCAATACATGACGATGAACCCATGTTCGGCTGGAATGTGCCCGGGTCGCAAGCAGTCTGGTTGACGGACCCAGTGGTTGGCACATAGTAGCCAGAATCTGCGAGATTACACCTGTCCTGGCCATATAGCGGCTGATAAGAGCCGATGCCGCAAGGAGTCTGTGAGGTGGATGCGATGGTGTTCACATAGTGACCAGGTGTTGCGTCCAAGCAGGATGATTGGCCGGTACTTGGTTGATAGGTCCCTACAGGGCAGGCCGTCTGGCTAGTAGAGTTGTAGTACAGTACGTAGTATCCAGGAGATGCATCAATGCACGATGATTGCCCAGTGCTCGGCTGGTAGGTTCCAGGGGAGCATGCTGTCTGGAAGCTCAATCCGCTGGACGGGACATAGTACCCTGCGTCTGCATCGAGACACGAGGTCTGCCCCATGCTGGGCTGGTAGGTGCCAATGGAGCACGCAACCTCCTGAGTCGCACCCGAGGTGTTCACATAGTGACCTGGCGAAGCTGGAGTCTGGTCGATTGCAGCGTATATGCTGACATAATTTCCTGGAGTGG
>CAZSPJ010000134.1:0-2486 GCA_964608795.1 uncultured Candidatus Poseidoniales archaeon
TGAGTCTATTGAACAGGGCCTTCTCTGAAGGCCGATGGCGATGGAACCGCGCGGCGATGTCGGCAACCCGCAAGACCTCGACTCGATAGCCCTCGGATTCATGTGCGGATTGGAGATTCATCAGCAACTGGCCACCGGGAAGTTGCACTCTAGGATGCCAAGCGAGCTGTTCGATTACGGTATCGACGAGGTGCCCGGTGACTGGGCACGCTCAAGCCGCCGCCTGAGAGCGTCCGAGGGCGAGGCGGGGCAAATCGACATCGCTGCTCGCTTCGAGCAGAGGAGAAATCGCTCCTTCGTCTACGTTCAGCCTCCCAACGCCGGATTGATTGAGATGGACGAGGCCCCGCCGCTCGAGCACGACGGCGACGCAGTCGATGTGGTGCTGACCATGGCAGCGATGATGGATGCGAAACCAGTCTCGGCTCTTCAGGCGATGCGCAAGACGGTGGTGGACGGCTCGAACACCAGCGGCTTCCAGCGCACCACTCTCATCGCCACCGACGGCAAGGTGGACACCCCCTCTGGGGAGGTCGGTGTGGACGTTATATGCCTAGAGGAGGACTCAGCGAGGAAGCTGGACACCCAACCATCCTCATCAGGGGAGACGGTCTTTTACACCCTTGACAGGCTCGGCATGCCTCTCGTCGAGGTCGCAACAGCCCCGGATGTGCAGACCCCGGAGCACGCCAAGGAGACCGCACTCGCATTGGGCACTTTGCTCAGGGACACCCGCAGGGTGAGGAGGGGACTGGGCTCAATCAGACAGGATCTCAATGTGAGCATAGCATGCGGTGACCGAGTGGAGATCAAGGGCTGTCAGGACCTCGACTGGATACCGCGGATAATCAGCCTTGAGATGGCACGTCAGTTGCACATGTACCGGCTCGCCAACAATCTCCGAAGCGAGGCCAATCTACCCCCTCTGCCTCCAAACAGGGACGATGACGAGATTCCCGTAGAGAACAGAGTGGCCGCTGCCGCCTCATCACGCCTCCCCCTTGAGATTCATGATCTCTCAGGAAGCTTTGGGAGCTGCGAGTCGGAGATGGTCAGAGACTCGTTGGCCGAGGGCTCGTCGGTGCAGGGAGCAGCTCTCCCGGGCTTCGCCGGTAAGCTGGGAAGCAATCATCTGGGAAGTGACGAAGCACAGCTCCCTCGTCTCGGCAGGGAACTCGCCAGCGCAGCGAGGCTGGCTGGCGTTGCCGGGATCTTCCACTCTGACGAACTGCCCGCCTACGGGATATCAGAGGCCGAGGTCACAGAGGTCCGCCAAACGCTCTCCTTGGAGGAGCCTGATGCCTTCGTGCTGTGCGTGGCTCCAGCCTGGCAGTCCGAACTAGCCCTAGAAGCAGTAATCCAACGCGCCCGGGGGGCCTATCACAGGATTTCCCAGGAGGTCCGCAATGTCGTAATCAGGAAGGGGCAGCCAGCTGATGGCACGACTACGGCTATGAGGCCGCTTCCGGGCGGAGCGCGGATGTATCCGGAGACCGACATCCCGATTCTGAAGGTATCCCTCGAGCACTGGGACAGCATCCGGGGCAACCTGCCTCTGAGCACCGAGCAGAGGCGCGAGCGACTGCAGAACTTCGACCTGTCCCAGAACCAGATGGAAGCTATCCTTGGTTCCGAAATGGACGACGTACTGATCACAGGAGTCGAGGGGGGGTCGTACGGATGCCCGCCGGTGCCAGCCAAGGCGTGGGCTTCCGCTATACTGGACAACAACCGCGCAGATATAGCCGAAGGCACTGGACGTGACCAATCGGAAGTTCCGTGGCCAATCCTCACGCTAGCCGTGCACGCGCGTGAGGAAGACATCATCACACGCGAGGGATTGATCCCCCTGGCTCGCAAGCTCTGGCTGGAAGGACCGCTCTCCACCGATATCGAGTTCGAGCAGCGACTGGAGTGGTTCGCGCAGCAGGCCGAGAAAGCCGGGTTCACCCCTGCCGACACCGGGGCGGTGGAGGCTGCGGTCGATGAGGCCGTTGCCGAGAACATGGATATGATCGGTGAGCGTGGGATGGGTGCGATGGGTCCGTTGATGGGTGCTGTGATGCAGAAGCTCGGCGGCTCAGCAGACGGCAAGACCGTGAGCGAGGCACTGCGTAGGAAAATCTCAGAGTTGGACGACTAGCATTGTTCAATAACCGATTCAACCAACCTCTGGCTCCGTGTCCGACTCGCTGAAACCAATCTCCTTAGCGGTACTTGTGATACTGCTCATTTCATTCCCGACAATCAGCACTGAGTGGGCTAGGATGACCGCAGAGTTGGTTGATGAGGAGGACGACCCACACTTTGGTCTGCCCGATATTTGGGATGGCAAGCAGGTCGTTTGCATCCACTTTCCCGAAGCCGAAGCACCCGAGGACTTTGACCACGGTCGCACACACATAGATTACGATGGAGCCGAGTTCATGAGTGATGATGAATGGAACGAGACCGGGGCTTGCATCGGTGGATTCTCCGGTCACTCG
>CAZSPJ010000135.1:0-2433 GCA_964608795.1 uncultured Candidatus Poseidoniales archaeon
GCGAGTCGTGAGGGAGCAGCCTCGGACCATTGCGGTTCCTGTATGCCCAGCACCAGGCCACGAAGGCGATTACGGCTACTGTATACCTCAGCCAAGCGGCGGTGGCCGGCCCAAGATTGGCCCTAGTTGATTCATCCAGCCCGTAGCTGAGGAATCTGCCTACGGCCCAAGTTGACCCCCATATCACAGCCACCAAGAGGAGCAGCAGGTGCGTGCCCAAATTTCCCTCGAACCTCGACATCCTAGTCCTCCAATATCATCAGCTTCTCGATGAAGTCGGGATCGCTCACAGCACATACCTCGGCGCCGGCCACGCTTCCACCACACTTGCTGGCCAAAACCATCGCAGTCATCGCTACGCGGTGATCACCATGCGAGTCGACCGGCAGCGTTGGCCTGACTGGGGACTGGCCACCCGCAACCTCGATTCCGTCTTCGGTCTCGTTAGCCTCAATCCCGAAGCAGCCGAGAAGGCCAACAGTGCTGCCGATTCTGTCTGATTCCTTTCCCCTGGCGTGAGCCGCTCCCGTGATCGTGCCACCACCGCCCAGAGCCATCAGGGCTGCAGCCGGGGCAATGAGGTCACTCTCATCGCGCAGGTCCAGCTCCTCGGTCTGTTCGGCCAGTCCCATCAGTGCACTAGACAGCTCCAAGCCATCGCCCGTGACAGCGACCTCGACCCCATGCAACTCTGCGAGCAGCATAGCGAGAGGGAGCAGACTCAGCTCATCAGGAATCTCCACTGCTCCGGGCGTGACGGGCCGCCACGGCTCGATGACCGCGCTGTCCGAGCCCACCTTGTTTGAGGAGCCACACAGCCCAGCGAGTTCGTATGAGAGCATCGAGTAACCCCTGCTCACCGAGTGCGAAGGGGTCCCGAGGTGGATGGCTCCCGAGTAGCTCGGTGAAGCCAGCAGGAGTGCAGACAGGGGCTGGCTGGAAGTGCCGACATCGAGGTGTGCCGGGCCGGGAACGATGGGCCCGGTGACGGTAAGGGGAAGTGTGTCCGAAGTGACCTCGCAGCCGAGCTCCCTCAGCGCTTCGACCAGAGCCGACATGTCTCTCCGCCTCAGTGACTGGTCCCCGTCGAGGGAGACAGGCTGGCTCAAGCCTGCTGCTATCGCCATCATGCAGCGGGCTGCCGTGCCCGAGTTGCCGCAGTCGAGCACCACCTTGGGCGCGCGTAAGCCGCGCGACCCGACTCCGCTGACGACCCATTTGGATGCGCCCTGCTCGATAGGCACTCCCATGTCCCGCAGGCAGCCTGCCATCGACAGGATGTCCTCCCCGACGCTGCCAGTGAAGTTGAGAGATGTCTCTCCCTCGGCCTGCGCTGCGAGAGCCAGCCAGCGGATCATGTGACTCTTCGAGGGCGGCAGCGACCACTCTATGGTCCCCTTGAGTTCCATAGGCTCGATGCTCAGCACAACAATGCCAAGGGCGCCGTTGTGTTGAAACCTCTCATACCCACTATTCTCTTATCCAGTCGCCGTAGTCGCTCTCGCCGTCCCACTCTGCGGACCGCTGGTCTATCAGGCTCGACTCTAGGGTCTGCTCCAGCGAACCGTCGAGCCTGATTAGGTTGTTGCGCTTCAGCAGCTTGGGACTGAGTCCAGGGAGGAGCACAGCCACCGCCCTAGGTACTCTGCCGGGGTAGACCTCGTTGACGTGTCTGACGATGTTGGTGGTGCATGTGTTGGTGATGCTGTGGTACCACTCGGGCTTCTCATGCAGGGCGTTGGTCCTACGCAGAAACGACTCGAGCAGCCTTCTGTGGCTGTCCTCGCCTAGTACCACGCCCTCGAACAGATGGGTCTTGGATTTCCTCCTGCATCTCGCTCGAACCCCTATCGAATCGCCCTCGGTAGTCCAGACGTAGAGCAGTTCGTACTGCCTGAACATGCCTTTGATTGGGTGATATGTCTCACCGACCTCCCTCCTGACCTCGATTGAGCAGGCAAGTCTCCTGCCATCTTCGAACTCGAAACTCATCAGCGTATGGGCAATCGACTTGCGCTTCGGGTCGAAATACTCCAGCACTAGCCAGATTCCAGTCACTTCGCTTGGGCGGAACGTCCAGTCTGTCCAGCGCTCGTCGAAGTCCCTCGTCGACCTCCAGTCGAAGTCCCTGACATTGCGCAGAGTGACTTCATCTCCGTCGAACTCGGCGAACGCCATCCTGCGGTTCTCGGCCACCCAGTCACGTTCGTTCGACGGCTTCAGGCTCAGGTGCCTGAGTACTAGGAAGGCGAGCAGGGCGAGCGCGGCGAGTCCGGCGTACCCTCCCCCGTCCACGCTTGTCGTGCTATGGCTGACCGCATGAAACTGTCCTTAGGCGGGTGGCGCGGCAGGGGAGATTCGAACTCCCGTGGTAAAATACCACTGGATTAGCAATCCAGCGCAATGGCCAGGCTATGCGACTGCCGCAGCGCT
>CAZSPJ010000136.1:0-2426 GCA_964608795.1 uncultured Candidatus Poseidoniales archaeon
CCGTCGCCCCAAGTGTTGATCTCTGCCTCGCCGACCCTCGGGCGGTATGGGACGCTTACCTCGGCGGTGCTCTTCTTGCCCAGAAAGCGCCGCGCGCGTATCTTGAACTCCTGTGAAAGGGGCATACCATCGTGCTTGGGGCGCACCCGCTCGTCCTCAAATATCGACTTGCGGAACACCCACATACCACTCTGTGAATCGTGCACGCCGTACCAGTAGAGTAGGCTTGCAGTTGTACTCAGAACCCAATTGCCGAAGCCGTGAATTCCGGGCATCGCCCCCTCCTCGGCCCGGCGCAGTCTGTCGCAGGTGATCCACTTCAAATCCTCGTCGAGCAGTTTCTTGACTAGGGCTGGGACCTCTTCTCCAGGATAAGTGCAGTCTGCGTCCATGGTCACGATAATCTCGCCGGGTGCCATAGCGAAACCGGTCTTGTAGGCCCTGCCGTAGCCCTTGCGAGGCTCGACGTACACAGATGCTCCTTCACCCTCGGCCAACTCTCTGGTTCGATCGGTCGAGTTACCGTCGATAATCAGGAAGTCCAACTTGTCGCACCAGCCGTCGTCGGGGATGGAGCGGATGGTGTCGACGATGGCTGCCTCCTCGTTGCGAGTCGGTATGACGACTGTGACGTGTAGGGGGAGCTTCTCGGCCATGCTATCGAAACCGGCGACCAGAGACCTCGTTTTGAACAATGCGAAGCGCTGCCCAGAGGTCGCGCTCTTGAAATGCGGGTGCTGAGCCCCGAATAGGGGGGAACCATGCACATAGCCATGCTATCAGCCGAATATCCACCCCGCTGGGGCGGAATGGGCTCGACGGTGTACCACCTGTCCGCCGCTCTGGCCGCTAGGGGCCACCGAATCACTGTAATCACCCGCTCGGGCGGCGGCACAGCGCCAAGAATCGATGGCGTCGAGGTGTTGAGCGTGGGTTGGGCCCCCATCCCAATGGCATTCACACGCTCTTACGGTCGCAGCGCGATGCGTGCGCTGAAACGCCTGCACGCTAGTGACCCGGTAGACGTCGTCCACCTGCACTGCCCGATGATATCGTGGAGTGCCAAGCAGTTCGAGGGCTGCCGCGAGAGCATCGCACCGGTGGTATCCTCGCTGCACGGCTCGTGGCTGGGCGAGCGGGATGGCCTGGTCGCCGCCTCGGAGCAGAAGGAGGCGGCGGTCTGGGCCAACCCCAACGACCTCGCGATACTCCTGACAGCCAAGCACTATGCCGGCTATGAGAGGGCGGCGGTCAGCGGATCCAGCGTGTGCGTGGCCAACTCCGAGGCCACCAAGCGTGACTTCGAGACACGCTACTCGCCGCCGTCCGAATGGGACTGCGAAGTCGTCCACTGGGGCGTGGACACCAGCATGTTCGTGCCATTGCATCGCGATGATGAGGATTCTGTCTCTACCCACGAGAGAATCCGCGCGAGGTACGGCGGTTCGCGTCTGCTACTGGCAGTGGGGCGTCTTGCAGCAAGGAAGGGCTACGGCCTACTGCTCCGGGCCTTTGCCAAGGTCCACGCATCGAATCCCGGGGCCCGTCTGGTCATCGTCGGCCGGGGCCACCTGCGCTCGCGTTTACAGAAGCAGGCTCGAGCGCTCGGTTTGGATGACGCGGTGACAATCGAGTCGGGGATGCCGTTCGAGGAGCTGGCGGCGCTGTTCCGCTCCGCCGACCTCGTGGTCTACCCCTCTTACTACGAAGGCCAGGGCCTGATCCCGCTGGAGGCGATGGCCTCAGGTACTCCCGTTGTGACAGTCGACCACGGGCCGCTGCCAGAAATGGTGGACGAGAGCGTAGGCAGGCTGTTCGTGATGGGGGATTCAGATTCCATGGCGGATGCCATCATGGCCGAGCTGGCGGACCCGGAGGGGCTGCGTGTGAAGGGCGAGGCTGGCAGACACAGGGTACTCGAGAGTTTCACCTTTGAGCACGATGCAGGGCGTTTCGAAGCCATCTACGAAAGGGCGGAGTGAAAATCCCGGCCGGGGAATTATTCATGCGTGGTACTCACTAGCGCAGGTTGGGGAGAGCATGGGAGAGAGACAGACCCTGAGTGATTTGCAGTCCGGTACGGTGGCGAACATAGCAATCATCCTGATGGTCTCGGTCTTGGCCATCATCCACCTCAAAGCGGTCATCCAGCCACTAGTAATCGCCGTCCTGCTCTTCCTATTGATCCGACCTGCTGCGCAATGGCTGGAAGAGCGTCCGCTGATGCAGAAGAGTTACGCCCACCCTTTGATGCCCTACGGCGTTTTGGTGGCCCTCCTCTTCATCGTTCTATGGATGGCCTCGCAAATCCTGTACGGTAACCTCACGGAGTTCACTGGTGAGGTCCCAGCGTTGACTGAGCAGCTCAACGACAAGGTGGCGTGGCTGGAAGGGATCTCGGTAATGGGATTCAAGTTCAACACCAG
>CAZSPJ010000137.1:0-2422 GCA_964608795.1 uncultured Candidatus Poseidoniales archaeon
GGAGTCCGTTGTTGTCATCGTCCGGGTCCTCTGCGTCGGGGACCCCGTCGTTGTCGTTGTCGACATCGTAGTACTTCGGGTGCAGAAGTCCCTGCCCCAGAACTCCCTTGTCCCAGACCGCTTGGAACCAGCCGTCGTCGTCGGGATCAGTGTCGGTGCCGTCATCGTCGTTGTCTTCGCAGTTGGTGCCGATGAAGAACGAGCCCTCCGGTTCTGTGTTTGCGTCATCGTCCCAGTCGTCGTCGGAATCGACCTCGAAGTAGTCCCAAATGCCATCGTTGTCGTCGTCGATGTCCCAATGGTCGTAGATGCCATCGAAGTCGTCATCGAGGTCGGCGGTGTCATTGAACATACACTGCGGATTCATATTGCCAGCGATAGGTGCCCCGCAGTCATCGTCGGGGTCGACATCGTTGTTCAGCAAATCGGCTACCTCGTCTGGGAACATGTTGCCATTGCCGTCCGAGTTCCATTGAAACAAGCCGTTGTTCACGCCGACGTAAGCCACCCACAAATCGCGGTTGTCCTTGATTTGATTGTAAGTTACAGCTGCGCTAGGACCGACGTCCTGATTGCCGAAGAAGTCGAACCAGAAGCAGTTCTTGTTGCAGGTCCATTGGCCCTGCGAGTTGCTGCCGTTATACGCGCCTTGGTCAAACTCGGGATCTGGTCTGGTGCTGTATGGAGAGGTGTAAATGATCTGCTGCTGCCGGGTAGCGCTTTGCAAAGGGTACCCATACAACCAGGCGTAAGCCAGACCGCAGGCATGCTCGGCCACAGCATTCTGTACAACTGCCCAAACCAAACTCGATCCGCAAGTCCCATCGTCGAAGGTCCCGCCCATCTTCAAGTCATCAACATCGAGGACGCCGTCGTTGCCCTCGTCTTGGTCCCACCAGTCTGGCAGTCCATCTCCGTCTTGATCGGTGTCAATGCCGTTCACAAGGGAATCTCCGTCAAGATCGATGTCGAAGTAGTTGCCACCGTTGTACGGACTCCACTTCATGAGAACATACCAGTACATCTCGGGAACTTTGCCGTTGGTTATGGTCCCGTTGTTGTTGTCGTAGCCGTTGTAGTCGAGGACGAAATTGTTAGCTAGGCTGAACGGGTTGAACATCCAAGTCTGGTTCCAGTAGAAGAAGTGGGCGACATCGTGGGAGTAGATTTGGCCGTCGTCGGAGCCGTCTATCGGGTCGCCGTCGCTGTGTGAGTAGTATTGGCTGTTGAACGGGTCTGTCTGATCGGAGTCGACGATACCACAGTTGCCGTCATCGGGGTCGTAGTAGTCGGAGATTCCGTCGTTGTCGTCGTCCCAGTCAGTATCGTTCGGCAGTCCGTCGCCATCGATATCGGTGTCGAGGCTGTTAATGCCGTCGTCGCGGAACATCGAGCCGTTCAGCAGGTGGAGATCGTTGTCGTCGTCGAAATCGCAGTTCTCGTCGATGTCGAGCCAGTCGAGGATTCCGTCACCGTCATCGTCGACATCCTCCCAGTTGTTGATGCCGTCGCCGTCCCAGTCGTTGTTACCGGTGTACGACTTCCGCATCAGGACGCAGTTCTCGTGCGAGTTGACCGGGTTGGGGTTGGTGAGACTCGGGCAGTTCCAGTTCTGAACCTCGTTGTAGGTCGAGTTCATGTATGGGTCCTCCTCATTGGGTATGCCGTCGTTATCGAGATCGAATGGGAAGTCATTGGGGTCGAATGAAGGTCCGCCGAGCGGGTTGTCGGGCATCGCTGAACCCCCCATGTCCGGGTCAAGCCAGTCCCAGACCAGATCGTAGTCCTGATCTATCGGTCGGTACCTGTCGTCATCGATATCTCGGTCGTAGTCCAACTCGCAATCAATGCCGGGTATCCCTATGGAATATGGCACCGGATAGTCTCCCTCGCCGTCGCCGTTGGTGTCGACTTGGTGGCATGTATCAGGAATGCCGTCGTTGTCGTCGTCGACGTCATACATGTCCATCAGGCCATCATTGTCGTCATCAGTGTCGGCAGAGTCTGGGGTGCCGTCATTGTCGTTGTCTGGGTCGATGAAGTTGGGGATACCATCGCCATCCAGATCGCCATCGACAATCGTGTCAAAGGTCTGGTTCCTAGGATGCCACAGGGTCTCTCGCTGCACGTAGTCGACACCGCCGACGAAGTGCGAGTATACGTTGGCAGTGGTTCCCGAGGAGGTTACGGTGACGGTCCCGGTCATCGTCGGGTGAAGCATGCAGGAGTAGTTGTAGGTCCCAGCGGTGGTGAAGGTGAAGCTCCATGTGGCGCCTGATGAAATCGGTGTGCTGTCGAAGGAGATGTCGTCGGCGGTGACGGTGTGATCAGTGGTGTCGGTGTTGGTCCAGACCACGGTGTCGCCGGCCTTGATATTCAGATCAGTAGGCGTATATCCTGTGCTGATGATGTTCACGTTGTG
>CAZSPJ010000138.1:0-2383 GCA_964608795.1 uncultured Candidatus Poseidoniales archaeon
TGGATATCAGGGGGCTTGCTATCCTTCCTACTATTGTCTATCTTATCGATATATTCGGCGATATATTTCTGCTACAATTACATCGAACCGCATTTCAATTTAAGAATCGGCGTGGAACGGGAAAAGAAACTCTCCCGGATTACAAAAGATCCAGATCACTTGGCTATGGGGGATATCGGCAGGTTGCTACATGGATACGGGAAATCTGTGACTGGACAAGTTTGGGATCTATCTGGAGAAATCCATCTGAGAGAGTTATTCGGAAATTCCTCAAAGCAAAAAGATCTGTCAATTGGCAACTGGGAATTGGAAAGTAAATTCAAAACCTGGTTGAAAATCTCGCTAACTTGGGTTGCTATCTTTGTCGCCAAATATTTTGTATTATTCGGGACGGGGATATTGATTTGGGCCCTCGATATTCAGAGTATTGATTTGGTTGCTTGGGTCTCAGCTAACGTGCAATACTTGATATTCATAATAATTCTAGTAATCATACTATATTTGGAAAATAATATTGAGTATATTTCGAATCTGTTCATAGTCCCTGATATCAAGAAGTCGGCCTTATTGGTCATTCTTGTTTCGATTTTGGACTTCATTTTAGTATTCTTGGTTTACACATGGTTGTATGACCAGATAATTGGTTTACCACCAGGTGAGGCAATCTTCTTCGAGGCTAGTTCGGCCAATGATCCATTGATATTGCTATTGTTGTTCATCTGTTTGGCAATTGCTGCACCGTTGGTTGAAGAGTTGTTCTTCAGAGGTTACTTCTTGGACAAACTAAGAAATGTCCACTCCGACACATTTGTCATAATATCTACAGGAATTCTATTCGGATTTTTGCACTGGGAACCAATATTCGGATTTTGGGACTTCTACCAGACAGGGGCCGCTACAATCGGGGGGTTCCTGTATGCTTGGCTCAGAATCAAGACAGGGAGCCTATGGCCCAGTATCGCTTGTCACTCAATTTGGAATGGGACCATATTTCTCTTTACATTTCTAATCTAAGAGTGCCGCTCAGATCGCCCATCACTCGCGGCGCCCGAAGCGCCCGGTGCGGTTCCTCATCACTGCGACGGATTATCGGAGGGGCTGGAGCGTATGGAATCTCGCTCACACGATGGCGCCGCATGCGCCGCAGTACAACTCGCCCTTCTCGTTGTCCCTCTGCATGCTCCACTGACCGCAAGCCGGACACGGTGGCAGGCCCTTCTCGCTCGCCTTGACGCGTGGGCCCCTGCGGGGCTTCTTCTTGATTGGCTTGAACCAGCCCTTCTTCGGTCGCTTCACCTTGGGCACTGCACCACCGTGCGGTCCAGAGGAGACGTCACTCATGAGGTTGCCCCGAGATACGAACATGTCAGCCGACGCTATCATGAGTGGTGTGTCTATCCCGAGCCATGCGCTGCACAGTGGTGGGAGCAGGTGTGTCTGGGCTGTCATGCGCGGTTAGGCTCCTCGAAGCGGGACACGATGTGGAAGTCGTCTCGGACAGATTCAGCCCTGACACCGTCTCGGATGTTGCCGCGGCGATATGGTACCCGTTCCTCACCGCCCCTGCCGACAGGGCGGATACATGGAGCGTGGCGACCTACGCCGAACTGGAGAGACTGGCTAAGGAGGATCCTGAGTCTGGGGTGCGTATGAGAGACGGGAGGGAGTACCTCAGGCAGGTGGTCGAGCCTCCAGCGTGGAGGGATGCCCTAGCTGCCTTCAGTATCTTGGATCAGGACGAGATCCCTGAAGGGTATGTCTTCGGGTGGCAGTTCAGGGCGCCAGTCATCGAGATGCCTCTGTACAT
Organism: uncultured Candidatus Poseidoniales archaeon; assembly: GCA_964608795.1. GTDB lineage: Archaea > Thermoplasmatota > Poseidoniia > Poseidoniales > Thalassarchaeaceae > Thalassarchaeum. Next base: position 1,808 of record CAZSPJ010000138.1, read on the forward strand.
GCCATGGTTGCGCTCCAGAGTCGAGACCCTAGGCGGCACACTCAGGCAGTCCTTCGTCGAAGACCTCAGTGAGGTCCCCGGCGAGGTGGTGGTCAACTGTGTTGGGTTGGGTGCTAGGGAGCTGTGCCAGGATGACGAGGTGAGGCCGGCGCGGGGGCAGGTCATCTTCCTCGATCAAGATCCCGGCATAGGGCACTTCGACCAGCAGCCGGAGACTCTGACCTACACAATCCCCCGTAGCGATGTCACCGTCCTCGGAGGGACGGCTCAGGTTGACGACTGGGGGATGGATATCAGACCGGAGGAAAACGACCTCATTCTGGATAAAGTAGAGGCGTTGTGGCCGGAGTTGGATCGCTCCAAGATAATCGGAGGGGCAGTCGGTCTGCGGCCGTCCCGCAGCGAAGTCAGGCTGGAGGTCGAGAGCATTGATGGAAGGAAAGTGATCCACAACTACGGTCACGGTGGCGCTGGAGTGACTCTCTCATGGGGGTGCGCCGAGGAAGTGGCGGAACTCATCGCTCAGTCGGCGTGACCGGCCCATGCCGCCTCGGCGTGCAGGGTCTTCGACTTCAC
>CAZSPJ010000139.1:0-2369 GCA_964608795.1 uncultured Candidatus Poseidoniales archaeon
GGACCTGTCCGGCGAAGGACGGGTCGGTCATGCTCTCCTGGTAGCCGCACATACCTGTGGTGAAGACCAGCTCACCCTGTGCGATTCCTTCGGAGCCAAACAGACTTCCCTCGTAACTCGTTCCGTCTGCGAGCAACAGAATGCCGGGTGCGCCACTCGCCTGCTGGAACTCGGTCGAATCCAGAAGGAGGTCGGCAGCATCGGTGAAAGCAGGAGCGTCCTGTACACCCGGTACGACATCGCCGGGGACAAAGCCCCGGGGCGGTGCCGTACCCGACATCAGCAATCCTGCTGGAGTACCCCTCTTAATCCTTGAGAATGAATCGGACGCAAAGGGCTCCCGTAGGACTCATTCCTCAACACTGTTCCGGACCCTCTTCGCACGCTCACTAGGGACTACCTCGATCTCGCCTCCGGCGAACCTAATCGACTCGTCGATGGAGCCCATCCAAGACTCTAGGAAGACCGCCAGCGCGGCGACCTCGGAGTGGGGCTGGTTGCCGATGGACACGTTGTGGTCGGCTATCCTGAAAAGCTCGCCGGGGACCTTGGTCCCTCCTACGACTACGACCGTAGGGGCATCCCGGGGGATGCTCTCGACTGCCTCCCTCCAGGGCTCGCCGTACATCGTCAGATGGATTACTGTGCCACGCTTTGAGAAGCGGCGTAGCCAGCCCATCGGCTTGGCCTCGTAGCGGCACTCGAAGTCACCCCCGAACCTCTCGGTCACTGAGTTCCATGTCTCCAGAGCCGAGGGGTCCTCCTCTCCTGCTAGAATCACCTCGTCCGCACCGAAGGCGCGGGCCGTCAGGCCGAGGTGCGAAGTGATTCTCTTGTCACGCTCGCGCCTATGGCCCAGTCTGAGAACGGAGAGCCTAGGGCTGGGGCTGTCTGTCACGGGCTCAGACGAGAGGGGGTGCCTCATCAGCATGACCCTCGATTACCGAGTCCTTCCTCTCGGGCAGCACATCGATGTCCATGCTCATCATCGAGCCCCTGACCCACTCGAGGAGTATGGAATCGACCATCATCTTGGTCGCCAGATGGATTAGTGTAGCGATAATCGCCAGTCGCCCTGAGGCCGTCAATGCGGTCTGCGCATCTAAATCTCCCAACAGAGTCATCCTGCCGAGGGGCTCGAGGACTAGGAACAGCGCCAGCACGGCCAGCACCCCTCCTACGTTGGATGTCAGCGACTGACCCTTCTCCCTGCCCATGGTCAGCAGAATGGTCGCGACCAGTGCGACAGCCGGCACCACGAGGCTGAGATGATAGTAGCTGAAGTCGCCAATCATGGAAGTCGGGAGGTCCGAGTCGCCCAGCGACTCGCCGCCCTGTGATATGGCCACCCACCAGAACAGGAAGCAGGCGATTCCGAGGGCTCCGGACATCCTCCCCCTCTCCGAGATCATGTCGCGAATCTGATGCCTGTCCTCAGGTTGTAGGCGTTGCACGATGGACTCCATCATCTCGACGTTGTAGGCCGATGGGGCGTCGTTGATTTCCGCTGCGTTAGCAGCGGGCGCGGGAGCGGCAGGCGCTTCTTCGAGCGAGTCTTCTCCCAATACCATCGAGTGATTGCCCCTCCGTCACATCATAAAGCATGCGTCGAATGGGTGTGCGAAGATGGCCGACTGGCGACCTATGCTGAACCGCCGAAACAGCGGAATACCGCGGATTATGGGGGTTGTGAACCTCACTCCGGACTCATTCCACGCGGCCTCTAGGGTGGATTCACTCGAGTCAGCGGTCGGCAGGGCCCGCCAAATGGCAGATGACGGTGCGGATTGGATAGATATCGGCGCCGAATCGACCCGTCCAGGCGCCTCCGCTGTCGACCCCGAAGAGGAGGAACGCAGGGCGATTCCCGTGGTCGAGGCCGTGAGGCGGGCACTTCCGGATGTATGCATCTCCATCGACACCCGCAGAGCGAGTGTTGCCCGGGCCGCGCTCGACGCCGGTGCCGACATGGTCAACGACGTCTCCGCGCTCTCCGACCCAGCGATGGTTGGCTTAATCGCACAGCGCGGCTGCCCGGTCTGCATCATGCACATGCAGGGCCTTCCAGAGGACATGCAGGACGACCCTGCCTACGGCGATGTCGTGGCCGAGGTCAGAGGTGCTCTGGAGAAGGCCGCGATGAGTCTGTTCGAGGCTGGGGTGGACCCCGGCGTGGTAATCGCTGACCCGGGCATCGGCTTCGGCAAGAGGCTGGAGCATAACCTCGCACTGCTCTCCGCCGGCCGAGCGATTGTGCCCGACGAGCGGATGCGACTGCTCTGGGGCGTCAGCCGCAAATCGATGTTCCACCGCCTGCTCGGCAGGGAGGACACTGCCGACCGCTTGGCCGGCAGCCTCGGAATCGCTGC
>CAZSPJ010000140.1:0-2357 GCA_964608795.1 uncultured Candidatus Poseidoniales archaeon
GGCATGATGTCGAACAGCGATTCACCGCGGACCAACTTGCCACCAATCGACGAAGCCATAGTGGTCATCAGCAGCGCCATCGCAGCGGTAGCGCCCTGGAGCGCGCTAAGCGAGCGGTGCTGCCAGACCCCCGGTCCAAGGCGTACCCTACCTATGACGAACGAGGCCCAGAATCCAAAGGCCAGACCGGTGTAGACGAACTTGTTGTAGAGCAGGGCGTTATTGACCACGTTGTCGGCTGCGAATGAACCGCTCAATGCAGCGATTGGCATGAACACCAGACCCAGTAAGGCCCCTGCAATTGAGGCCTTGTCCATAGTGACCATAATTCGCTCGGATGACAATCTTCCACCAGCAATATTCGGGAAGATTGCGGCTATCGCGCATCCCACCGCGCAAAGTGTGGCCAGCACCATCGTTCCCACTACCACCTCAGCCATCGCGGCGTGGAACGTCGCTGCACCGAACATCACTCATCACCTTCAGGGGGATTGTCTGGGTCCGCCACCCACTCTTCCTCGACCGGGTCCCACAGCCATCCGGGGTTCTCCTCAGACGAGACCAGTCTCGACCAGTAATCGTCCGCGGACTCTAGGCCTGGCGGCTCTGGCGGTGCCTCGGCCTCCTCGACCTCCTCGGTGTGGTCAAGCTCGGGGCGGCCCTCCCATGGCGAAAGCCTAGCTTGCAGTGAGAGCAGGAATGCCATGACTAGTAGTCCGAAAGCGAGGCTTTGCATCCTCGCGCCCCATATCTCTCCGTCGAACGGGGCCGGCTCAGTGGCGACGGTCAGCCACGGCTGGACTATCGAGAAGTCGCCGTTGGACGTCGTCACCTGATACTGGATCCGGGTGTCACCAATGGTAGCTGGCAGCATGGCGTGCCACTCGTCGCCCTCGCCTGTGACCTCGGCGTCGTGCGGCACCCACTCTCCTTCAAGCATCCACTGCACCGAGACCGAGGTGGTGTTCCTCGTCCTGATTACAGTGGGAGAATCGTCACCTGTCACTCTGGTCTCAGGAGCCCAGTCGAATGCGAAACTCGGCAGGTTCTCCGGCACGGGCTGGACGTCCACCACGTAGCCGCGGGTGAGCGCCGAAAAGGCCCAGTTGTTGCTGTTAGGGCTGGAGCCGTGATGAATCTCTACCAAGAGCGTCTGGATGCCGGTCTGCTCGGGAGCCAGCATCACCCAAGTCAGCGTCACCGAGTCGCTGGGCGGGACGACGACCTCGACGTAGTTCCGCGTGCCACCATTGGGATCCTGCAGGATGCTCCAGCCATGGTCGTCAGGATGGTCGTCGTTGCCGTTGGCCGATCCGAGCAGGAACACCCCGAGCAGTCGGTTGCCCGACAGGCTCATCCCGCTCGCTGTGACATGCACCGCGGTCGCGGTGCCCGAGAAGGCTAGGGGATCCGTGGTCACCGTCACGGTTCCGTCCGACGGGCTGCTGAGCGCCGGGTCACCGTGGCACGAGCCGCCGCAGGTGTAGTCGCGGTCAGCGTCGCCCTCGCCGCCGGGATTGGCCACGCTGGCGCCGGTGGCGAGCAGTAGCGCGATGACGGCTAGCACAGCGACCCGGGAGCGCATCACGCAGACCTCCTGCGGCTCTCCGCCAATGTGATTCCGATGGCTGCTGCACCGAGGATTAGTAGCAACGCGGCTATTGGCAGTGCGAGAAGTTTGGGCGAGCCGGTCGGGTCGGTGTCGATTGATTCTGCTGCTGCAGTGGCATCGACGCTGACCATGTTCACGCCGTCGACCAACCAAACAACTTCGTTACCGTCGACCAGCGTCGACACCGCGTAGTAGAGAGTTGCGGCAACAGGGGCGGTCTCGCTCCACGAGGTATCGCTGGTGACCCCCACAGGCTCCATGTCGAATGGCACCGGGTCGCCCCAAACGGGCATCGGGTCGAGTGCAGTCAGTCCGACCACAGTTGTAATCGGACTGGTGGAACGGTAGACTCGGTACTCGGAGGACGCTCCGTTCCATGAGAGTCTGACGGTCGAACCATCGAGCGAAGCGGAGAGTTCCGATACCGAGTTGACCGAGCCCAGAATCACCTCGTTCTCCAGTGTGTCCGAATCACCCATGTCATCTATGACCGTAAGTGCAATCGTGTGTACTCCTCCGGGCAGGAGCACGTCGATTACCGGCCCGGAAAGACTGACGCCGTTGACAGTCCAGAACCAAGTCACCACCTCTCCATCCGAATCGATGGATGCGGTTCCGTCTAAACTCATCATCGCCCCGGGTACGAGCGGCTCGGGCGATGCAGACCACCAGGCCAGAGGAGGGAGATTGGCGATTGCTATCTCCTTGGAGGTGGATGTGGTGAGGCCCCACGGATCGCTTGCGA
>CAZSPJ010000141.1:0-2353 GCA_964608795.1 uncultured Candidatus Poseidoniales archaeon
GCTATGATTGTGGTGGTAACTGGATTCTCCCCCGGTGTCTGGCACCAGCCGTCTACAGACTGTGACCACAGGATGTTGATATCGGCACGACCTCGTTCTACAATCGTACCTGTGACATCCGGATCATCTAGCGTTGTCGATGGGTTCCTAGTGGCAGCGACTAGAGCAGCTAAAGGGTCGAGTCCCAATCTGGTAGTTGCCAGATTGCCTATGAAAGGCATCGAGAGTATTCGGCAGTTCGGATTGTAATCCGTTGCAAGAGAGAATGCCCAATCTTCCTCTATGCACTTACTAAGCGGTGAATCGAGGGGATTTCCGAGAACATAGGGAGTTCCTGGGAGGAATGTCTGCATGGTCCCGCTTTCTGCGGCTGCTTGCCTTGAGTCGAGAGATGACTTGGCCGCATGATCACCACTAACTGCACCCAGTTCCGCCGCTAATGCCAATCCACCCGAGTCTTCAAACTCATCTACGTGCAATCGTGCAGGTAATCCCTGTTCCGCAGCGGCTCGAACTATCGTCTCAGTCTCATCGTTGCTATACCATCCATTCTCGCAGAACACGTCAGCCCATCGGGCTATTCCCTGCTCAACTACTGCAGGCAACTGTGAGTTGATCAACTCCTCGAGGTATTCACCTCGTGTACATCCTGGAGGAAAGTCATGGGCACCGAGCCACGTTGGGAGCAATTTTACTGGGTTAGAGTCGTTGATGATGTCCATCGCCTCCAGCAACCTGAGTTCTGATTCTGTGTTCAGACCATAACCACTCTTGGCCTCAACAACAGTAGTTCCTGTTGATGCCGCTTGATGCAACCTTGAGATTCCAGTTCGACATAGTTCTGGTAAAGACATGTTTCTAGTGCTCAGTACGGTCTTTGCTATTCCGCCTCCAGCTTCCGCAATCTGTCGGTACGTCATCCCTGCTTGCCTAAGTCTCATCTCCGAGGAACGGTCGCCCCCCCAGAGAAGGTGCGTATGACAATCGACGAATCCAGGAGTTACAGCTCTTCCTTCTGCATCAAGCACAATCATATCGCCCGATATACTATCCGAGCCGTCCCACCACGGGGCAAACTCAGACTGCAGTGATTCAGAGTCGTCAATTCTCTCGATTGTGGATTCAAATATTACAATGCCTTGACCGCCGGGCAATGTGTTCTGCCCCCTATCCACCATCTGAGCCCCTACAAGGGGTTGAGAAGCATCTCCAGAAGCCATATGGGCTATCTCCCCGCAGTTTACTATCAGCACGCCCACACGCTGCGACATGCACGATGCTTGAAAGGGGTGCCTGCTTGCAAGCGATGTAGGACATGATACTAGGCATCGAGAGTACTGCCCACACGCTGTCGTTCGGGTTGGTTGAAGAGAATGGTCGCGCGGTGCCGTCCGTATCGAATCTGTTCAGGCCCAAAGAGGGGGGAATACATCCTCGCGAGGCAGCCGATCACCACTCATCCGTTGCTGGGAATCTGCTCTCACAGGTAATGGTGGACAATTCTCTCAGTAGTTCCGACATTACTGCTATCGCATTCAGCCAAGGTCCTGGGCTCGGGCCTTGTTTGAGGGTCGGTGCCTCTGTTGCCAGAGCACTGTCCAATTCATGGAGAGTGCCCCTAATCGGAGTCAACCACTGTGTCGCTCATATCGAGATAGGCAGGAACCAGACTGGGTGCGAAGACCCCGTACTGCTCTACGTCAGTGGGGGCAACACACAGGTCATCGCGCGTAGAGGAAATCGGTATCGGGTCCTTGGGGAGACCCTTGACATAGGGATTGGGAACATGTTAGACAAGTTCGCAAGATCTCAAGGTTTCGCATTCCCAGGGGGGCCTGAGATTGAGAAGCATGCTGCTACGTGGCTTGCAGAACAACCGGATTGCTCACTGGACTCAATTCAACTGCCTTATGGAGTCCAAGGAATGGATCTCGCATTCTCAGGAATCCTAACTGCTGCCATACAAAAGGAGTCGGATGGTCACGCTTTGGACGAGGTATGCTGGTCCCTCCAAGAACATTCATTCTCCACCTGCATAGAAGTGGCAGAGAGAGCAATGGCTCATACTGGGAAATCTGAACTTCTACTTGGGGGAGGGGTGGCTTGTAACCAGAGGCTCAGGGAGATGGCCACGGTGATGTGTCAGGAAAGAGGGGGGATCTCATACTCTCCTGACAAGCCATATTGCGTCGACAATGGTACGATGATAGCCGAACTAGGACGCAGAATGCTTCAGTCGGGTGTGCAGACAGACTTGGAAGATAGTGCTGTGTCGCCCGGGTTGAGGACAGATCAGACTAATGTGACATGGCACTAGTCCGTACTTCCTGAGAAGCCTTATGAGAGCCTGTTG
>CAZSPJ010000142.1:0-2324 GCA_964608795.1 uncultured Candidatus Poseidoniales archaeon
TCCAGTTGTTCTGCTCGGCGATGACGTTAATCGCCGCTTGAGTCTCGGAAATAAGCTCGGAGACGGCGATGTCGTCTGCCCCGTCACCATCCTTGTCAGTCTGAATCCCTAGGATTATGACAGCTCGATTCCAGTAGTTGACTTTGGTAATCTCATTAATCCCATCTCCATCGAGATCCTTGCCCACGTCCCGGACCAGTTTGTCTAGGGCGTTCTGAGGCATCTCATCGAGTATCTGATCCACTCGTTCCTGCTCATCGGGTATGGTGTAGCTACCGATTATGTCTTCCTGCTCGTCTATTGTCTCGTTGAATTGCTCAGAAAGATCCCCGTTGCCGGTTGCTTCTGCAAGTGCGGTGAAGGTGGCCTTGGCCACCCTACCAGCACTTGAATTGACTTCTTTGATAACCGTGGAAATTGAGAGTACGTAGATGATGTTGTCATTCAGCCCCCCGTCGTTGCGGACGTAGTTCAACTCCCTCTCTACGGCATCTATCTGATTCAGGATGTTCACCGTGGTCACGTTGGTGTTTTCCGACTCGACGTAGATCACCATCACATCTATGCTCCAGTCTTCCTCTACAACGGCGATCTGCTGTGAAATCTCAGAACCCTGTGGGAGGTAGACCTCCAAGTCTCCATTCACATTGAGGGCAGCTTCCTCCTCGCAATATGCTGGATTATCGAAACCCTCCCTGCAATCCAGAATGCCTGAGTGCAGAGTGAAGAAACCAGTGACTAGCAAACACAGTACCACTGTGACTGCCGGCGCCTTGGTGAGAATGCCCGTCGCAGTAGAGTCAGACAGAGCTCTTCTCAAGGCGTTAGGAGCCCGTCTTACTGACCCCTTGACAGATTCAGCATCCATACCGCTTGCGACTTCCCTGCCTCGAGCGACGGTTGAGGCTGCTTCGGTCTTAGCACGTTCTAGGGCTTCCCGGGGCCTGAAGCCCTTGCCATCGCTTGCACCCATGCACTTCTCGTGAGCGCCCTGCATAGGGGCGGGACTTCAACCCCACGCAGAAGCAATTCGACTGATGCTGTATATCGAACCCACCGGCGAATGCGGGAATGGTCAAGAATGAGATTCCTCAGGGAAGCCTGCGAGAAAGCCGAGGTTGTATGATGGGTGCACCGAAAATTCCCGAGAAGAGGTGGTCCATTGACCTCGAAAAAAGGATTCAAGAGAGCCATTACGGAGAGTCTTACTCGCAACGCTACTCATTCGATCCGAATAGCGAGAGAGAACTCTTCATCATCGACACCCCCCCTCCATACCCCAGTGGGACTTGGCACATCGGAGCGGTGGCCCAATACAGCATGATCGACGTGATTGCTCGCAGCCAACGACTGCTAGGTAAGGAAGTCCGTTTCCCATGGGGGGTCGACCGCAACGGAATCAACATCGAGTTCACCGTGGAGAGGAAGCACGGCCGCAAGATGAGGTCCTACGACCGAGGGGAATTCATTGATTTGTGCGCGGAGACGATAGAATCCTACACCCAGGCGATGCGTGAAACGGCCAAGCGCGTAGGCTTATCCTGCGATTTCGACAACGAGTACCTGACAGACGCCCCGGACTACAGGGCAGTGACCCAATCTATATTCGTTGACCTGTTCAAGCGGGGTGACATAGTAGAGGACTTGCGTCCCAACATCTACGACCCGGTAGAAGGGACAACAATCGCCGAAGCAGAGGTTCAGCGGATAACACGTGAGACTCTACTGTGCGATGTCCGTTGGACCACTGAGGATGGCGAGGATGTGGTGATATCCACCACTCGTCCCGAAATGATTTGTGCCTGTGGGGTCGTGGTGGTGCACCCCGACGACGAGAGGTACACCCATCTGGTCGGCAAGCGCATCCACCTGCCTCTTCCAGTCGATGACAGGGAACCATCAGTGGAGATCGTAACCCATCCCTCGGTGAAGATGGAATTTGGCAGCGGTGTTCTGATGGTCTGCTCATTCGGCGACCAGAATGACGTCGCGGTATTCCGTGAATTGGCCCTCAAACCGTTCGTTGCTGTTGATATGAATGGCCGGATGACCAGTATCAGTGGCCCATTGTCGGGGATGTCCGCTGAAGAGGCAAGAACGGCTTCAATCGAGATTCTCCGTGAGTCCGGTCGCTTGTCAGCCGCCGAGAAGCACATGCAGGAGGTCCCGGTGAGTGAGCGAGGCGGAAATCCAGTAGAGATTATTCTACTGAAGGAGTGGTACGTCAGGCAGACTCACATCCTCGAACGATTATCGGAGCTCTCTGAGCAGAGCAGGTTCATACCCGAGCGTAACAGACAGTTCCTGCATGACTGGATGGACGG
>CAZSPJ010000143.1:0-2323 GCA_964608795.1 uncultured Candidatus Poseidoniales archaeon
GCCCCTCGAAATCCCTGGTCCTTCAAGGTCATTGGCGAGACAATCGCAGAGGACGAGGAACAGCTCATCGGTCGGCACTACGAGATAATGCAGAACGAACTCGACGGGGATTTCTCCAAGATGCACGTCAAGGTACAGTTCAGAATCTCGGGAGTGGTCGGCGCTGACGCCCTGACAGAGTACATCGGCCACGAGTTGCTAAAGGACCATATCCGCCGACAGGTCCGGCGTGATCGCGGCAAGATAGACGACACAGTGGACGTAGTCACTGAGGACGGCTTCTACATCAGGGTCAAGCCGCTGATGATATCGAGGCACCGTATCAAGGGGAGCCAGAAGCAGCAGATGCGCACGCTGGCTCGCGACATCATACTGAAGGCAGGGGCTACATCCACGTGGGTCGATATGCAGAAGGCCTCTCTGGACGGCACGCTGGAGTCCCAGATCAAGGAGGCCGCATCCAAGATTCAACCGGTCAGAGAGGTGATGATTCGACGCACTCAGCTGATGCAGTCCGGCGTCGTCACCAAGGACGGCCTGACCCTCGAGCAAGTGCTTGAGCATGAGGAGGCGGAGAAGCAGGCAGTAGCATTCGAGGACGAGGCCGAGGAGGAAGATTCGCTCGAGGAGACCTCAGATGAGGCTCCAGAAGAGCTTGTTGACGAGGCCGGTGAAGCCGAGGAAGCACAGCCTGAGGAGGCGGCAGAGGCTGTAGAGGAGTCCGACGACTCGGCGGACTACGAATCCAAAACTGTCACCCAGCTCAAGGAACTTCTGAAGCAGGCTGGCAAGCCAGTCTCCGGCAGGAAGGCCGAGCTCATCGAGCGTCTGAAGGAGTGATCTGATGGCCCGCATAGCGGTGCTCTGTGGAACTGGCATGAGCGCCTTCGCATCGCAATTGGCCTCTACGCCGGGGGCGGCGGCCAGCACTATGAGGGTGGACTCCGAATGGGGTCAGGTGCCAGCGACCCTCGTTAACATCGATGAGGACGCGGTACTGATTATCGACAGGCACCACTCCGAGTCCGACTCTAGGACTCCCCCTCACGGCATCGAGCACCGCGCCAATGTCCACGCTGCTGCCAGCTTCCAACCAGAACTGGTGCTCAGCATCAACTCGGTCGGGAGCATGCGCGAGGACCTCCCTCCCGGCTCGATAGGTGTTGCAGCAGACGTCCTCGACCTCGCCGAGAGGCCGTGGACGTTCCACGATGACCACACGACTCACGCCGACAGGACTTCCTGCTTTGATTCGGGTGTCAGTGAGATTTGCGCTAGGACTCTTGAGGCCATTCAGGGACAGGTCGCAAGCGATCTAGTCGTAGCGCAGTGCATAGGCCCTCAGTTCGAGACTCCTTCGGAAATCGACGCGCTCGAGCGCCTAGGTGCCGATGTCGTTGGGATGACACTCGGACCCGAATCCAGACTGGTGGCCGAGCATGGCATCCCCCACGCTGCACTGGCGTGCTCGTCGAACTGGGCTGCAGGCAGGACCCCAGGGTCACCTGAAGCAGAGATTGATCACGACGCCGTCGATGCCATGGCGGCGACCATGAGGGAGCGTGTCGGAGAATGCGTGAAGGCACTCCTGTCCTAGTTGGGTGATGAGTTGGACAAGGACCTGAAGATAGGATTCGTTCTCATTGGATGCGCAATGCTGCTGTTCCCTGTGATGATGGACATGATGCAAGAGCATGACGACGCAGTCAAGGAGCACGAGCGCGAGTGCGACATGGATTACAGGGCACTGGTCCTCCATACCGTCGAGTCCCCTGATCCCGTGCTGTGCAATGAGTTGGAGGAGGAGAAATCACACAGAGTGTCGTATTTCCTTGGATCACTGGCTCTGTTCGTACTATCTGGATTAGGTGGACTGGTAATGGTGCTGCCATATGAGGAGAGTGACCCTAGGCAGCCACCTCCGGGGGGGCAACTACGTTGATGGGTCTCCTTACTCAGCCAGCACCATGGCACGACGCGTGAGTGTGGACGACTGGATAGAGATAGAGGCGCAGGACAGCCCAGACGGCTCTTGGTTGACGATGATGTCGCGAGTGGCTGCATTCCACCACAAGCACGCCTTTGCAGCAGAGGAGAACCATGGGCATGACATGGGCTACCGCGTGGCCCTGACCGTTGAGGAGTTGGGCGAGTTCGCCGCTGCTATCACAAAAGGCAAGCCCGATGAGGAGGCTGCCGAGGAGCTCGCCGACCTGCTGATTCTGATTCTCGGACACTCGCTAGCGATGAAGATTGATCTCGAGTCCGAGTTTCATCGCAAGATGGATCGGATAATGACCCGAAAGGCCCGCAGAGGCAAGCT
>CAZSPJ010000144.1:0-2310 GCA_964608795.1 uncultured Candidatus Poseidoniales archaeon
CTACGTCGTAGAGAGGGCCAAGGACATCCGCCATCGGATGTCAAACTGCCAGGATCACCTAATCAGTATGTTCGGCCCGGAAACGGCATCTAATATTGTCTACTCGGCTAAAAGGATATTACGGCGCAGGGGGGAACCGTTCGAGGATTTCGATGAGTGGCTAAGCGGCCCTTGGATGAACAAGGGGGCTGCCCAAATCGTGATGATGGCCATCGTTCAGGCCATGCAGGAGCATGACTTCGACCAACAGAGAGTATCCGATTTCTATCGAATGGTCCCTGTTCCGAACATGGATTCCTGGATGAGCCGCAATTGCTTCATTGCCGCTGAAGGCGAACCGAGCGAGGAACTCTAGCCGAGCCTCTGATTGGTGCCAGGCAGCAGCGCGCATATCCCAGGATTGTCCCTCTCGAAGTACGCCCACGCAGGATTGGCCACTAGTCTGACTCGTTCGTTCACTGAAAGCTCTGGCTCGAGCAGAGCGGCGAATTCCTCAACCAAGCTAGCCAGCCCCTGAGGGCCAGTCCCAGTCCTGATGTAGACCCGCTGATGACCCCTGACCTCTTCCTCGGACCTTTCACGAGTCCATCCCGAAGCTCCGAGCATCATGTAGATCACTCTCCTCTCTAGCATGCCGGCAGTGGAGAACTCGGTCTCACATCCATCGAAAGTCAGGTTGGGCCTCAAGGGGCTCATAGCAGTGAACTCAAGTCTCTCTGCCAGTGGACATCTGAGCAACACGCTCCAGAGTTGAGGGAACAACTCAGTATATCTGCGCGTCCGGTTCTCAGCCAAGTTGTTGCGAAGTCTGAATCGCAGGTCCTCAGCCTGCCTCAATACTGCTACCGCCGGATCAGTCTCCCTCGGCGTGGCATCACGGATGTACCCAGCAACGGTGTGGATAAATTGCTGTGATTGCGTGTCGTCGAGCAGGGCCAGTATCGTGGTCCCCAAGGCGTCACCCAGTACTAGTCTGCGGAGTTCAGGCAACTCGTCTATGCATATGTCTTGCGTGCGATGCCTCCCCCAGTGTCGCGGATCGAACTCGTACCCCTCCGGAATCTCTTCTTCCCGCCTGTGGCCCGAAACATGACCGATACCGCTCACTGTGAACCTCTTTAGGGCTCCCCGTATTTCCGGGACAACCCTATACCTGCACCCAGAACTACCTGTTACCTCGAACCAGCGGTGTTTTCGATCGATCACGACATTCGAATTACCACTTACGATGCCACGCAAGTAGCCAATCCCTTTCTTGTCTTCTTTTGACAGGACGCCAACAGAATCGGAGTTGGCAAACAACCTCTGCTGCAGACAGCGCAATCTCTTGTGTGGTCTGCTGTTTGTTGGATGCAAAGCCCACGTGGCGAGTTTGGCCCATACCTCCGGATGGCTCTCTACTTCGAGTTTCCTCCAGCCGTGGTCTCTCCTCACACGCAGTTGCAACTTTCCATTATTGATGCACAACGTCTGTGGGACAAGTAGACGGGATGCTTCACGGGGACCGATTCTCCCAACCGACTCCCAGGACATCATCCATGAGGTATCCTCGAACCACTGTGAGTCATATTTCCCCCAGTCGCCGTAAGCGCCCGCAAAATCGAAATTGAATCCGCGCAAGCGCATAAACCGGTGTATCCTGTCGGCCAACATTTCCGGCGGTTCACTCGCACCGTTCATCAGCATCATTGCAACAGGATGAACTCCGCCTCTTCGAGATCTCATGTCTCGGCGCCCTCGTCGTCGGCCAATCGTGGAGTCACTTGTCGATGCCATGCTCACAGACAGTAGGAGTAATTTCCAGTTAACACTCCCGACCCCCCTCTTTCTTTTCAACAATTTACTCAGTCCACGATAAGGTAATTTGAGGGGTATCCCCTCGATGTAGAACGAGCCATCAATCCAACACAGGTGACTGCCGTCTGGCAGGGTGCCGCCAATCTGTAGTTTCCTGATTCTGTTCTGGTCTACGCCCGTGACGAGACCCGATTCGATGATATCACAGTCTTCCTCATCAATCTCCCATATCGGTAGTTGGGACCGCACACCACCGATGTCAGCGTGCTCGGGCATTTGGTTTACGGACCAACCAATCTCCGGCGAATGTAACTTTCTAACAGCGCTCCATATCCGGTTGGGTTGGATCACTGCTTTCACTTCAAACCCCCCTGCGTGTTGTGCTTCCATGGTCACGCTTCCGCAGGGGCCGGGGTGTCCGAGTTCTTCGGTCACCTGATGCACGGTCGCCTCATCTGTAATCCACTCGGGATTCTGTCCAGATATGTGCGGTGCAACGATTCGACAGATGTC
>CAZSPJ010000145.1:0-2302 GCA_964608795.1 uncultured Candidatus Poseidoniales archaeon
AGCGTGCGACCATGCACACAGATGCGCTCGATGCCCTCGGCCTCGAGGCGCTGCGCGACCTCGAGCGCCGTGTTTGGCCCGCCGCCGGTGCCGAGCCTGACCTTGACGGTGATCGGCACCTCAGCGACATCGAGGCAGGCTCGCACCATCTCGACGACCCTGTCGGGATCTCTGAGTAGCGCTGCTCCGGCGTCGTTGCGGCAGACCTTGGGGGCCGGACAGCCGAAGTTGATGTCGATGACGTCGGCCCTGTCCTGCAGCAACTCGACGGTCTCGACCATCTCGGAGGTGATGCCGCCAAAGATCTGCGGGATGAACGGCTTCTCGCGCGGGTCGCTCTCAACCTTGAGCCATGAGTGCGTGTTGCGCCTGGTCAGGCCAGATGCGGCGGTGAACTCGGTGACGGTGACATCTGCACCGCACTCGCGCGCGAGAAGCCTGTAGGCGAGGTCAGTGACGCCTGCCATAGGGGCGAGGAACAACGGCACGGGCTCACTGGGCACGAGCGGCGGTTCGGTAGCCCCTCTATGAGGTCGTCGAGGCCTCAGAAGGTGGATTCCCAGTCGTCAACGCTCTGAGAACGTTCCCAGTCGGCGTCGGATATGGAACTCCTAATCTTGAGTATCTCACGGGCCAGCAGCCAGTAGACGAGGGCCAGCGAGCGTCGACCCTTGTTGTTGGCCGGAAGCACCAGATCGACGTTGCGCAGCCTGTTGTTGGCATCGCAGATGCCGACCACTGGCAGGCCCGAGTTCACAGCCTCCGACAAGGCTTGGGAGTCTGCAGCCGGGTCGGTGACCAGAATCACCTCGGGCTCGATGTAGGTCCGTAGCCGGGAATTGGTCAACGTACCGGGGATGAAGCGCCCAACGATGCGCATCGCACCGATGCTGTCGGCGAACTTACGAGCTGGGCGCTGGCCGTACTGCCGCGCGCTCACTACGAGGACCCTCTCAGGGTCGTAACGCGACAGGAACTTGGCCACCACGCGGATGCGCGAGTCGGTCTCGTGGACATCGATAAGATGCAGCCCGGCTGAGTCCTGGCGCAGGGTGTCGAGGAACTTCTTCATGTCCGCAGATTTCTGATTGGTCCCTATGTGCACTGCGTGCTGCTCGTACACATCATGCGGCACGAGAAGGGCTAGACTCTCATCCAAGTTGAATCCTCAGCGTCGCGGCGACCTGCCCTCGACTCATAAGCGCTACGCATCGCCCCCATAGGGGCGAGAGTCTAGTCCAGTTCGGTCAGATATGTGCATTCGCCACTCTCATGCACCTCATCGAAGCGCACACACGGGCGGGTAATGGTCAGATAGACGTCGAAGTGGTCGTGGAAAGATAGTTGCTCTATCGGTGCCGTGATGCCGTAGCCACGGGCCTCGACCTCGAAGGTCCACTTGCCCTCTACGAAGGTGCCGTTGCCCAAGGTGAATCGGGTCTGTGCGAAGTCGCTGCTCGTCTCGATCTCCCAGAATGGGTCGCCTCCAGCCTCCTTCACGCCGGGCTCCCACAGTCGCACCTCGACATAGCGAAGCTCGTTAGTCTGGTTACCGATTAGATCCTCAATCTGTGAAGACCACGGGAACTGGGCTCGGAAGTTGACTACGAGCATGCTGACGCTCTCGTCGAACTCAATCAACTCCTCCTTCTCGTACGGGTCAGCGGCCTCCAGCCCGGTCGACTCGAAAGTGTGCTCCCAGCCGAAGGTTTCCTCCTTCTCAATCACCAGAGGCGATTCCCTCCATGACTCCATGACCTCTCTCTGGGCGGCCAGTCCGAGGCATCCGCTGGTCAGTGTAGATGCAAGCAGAATGGCGAGAATCGAGAACGCTGTACTGCTACGCTTCATCGTCAGTCGGAAACGACAACCTACCTTCAATCCGCGTGTCGTTTGTCGGCTCTGCGAGTCGCATAGTGGACTCATGGCCGTCTGCCGGTCACTCTTCCTCGGTGACCGCGCGGGGCTCGTGGACTTCTCTGAACACCACAATGGCGACCCCGAGGTGGTCCCTCAGGGTGCGGACGAGGTTGAACTTGGCGAAAGCCCAATTCTGATCGTAGGCGATGGCTTCAGGGGTGGTGACGGTCAGGTCGTCGCCGTCGAACTCGACTTCGAAGTCGTCGCGGCCGGTGTTCATGCTGAGCAGCGTTGTGACCTTCTCGCTGCGATCCTCGACGACCTTCGTGATTCGGTAGTCGTAGCGCAGGGTGACGCCGGCCAGCGGGTGGTTGTAGTCTATCCTCGCGCGACCGGCACTGAGGAACTGAAGGACGCCAGTGCGACCGCCGATCTCGACCGG
>CAZSPJ010000146.1:0-2298 GCA_964608795.1 uncultured Candidatus Poseidoniales archaeon
TTTCCCCCCTCATCGTGGTGGTCCACGGTAACAGTCGAGGCATTTAGGGTTGAAGCCCGCCGCCGACCGCATGGAGGGGCGCGTATGCAGGGACTGACTCTGATTGGCAGCGGATGGCATCCGTTCCTATTCAGGTCCGAGATTAAGGCCCTAACAGGGCCGATCGAGGTAATCCATCCGAGAGTGGTCTACATCCCGCTGATCGATTCGACTCTGGAATTGTTGTCCCGCGCGGCATTGCTCGACGATGTGCTGTCAATAGCAGGGAGGTACTGGGTGTATTCGGAAACATCCCAAGAGGATCTGTCCAAAACCATCGCAGAGTGGGCGCGACTCCATCTGCCTGAGGGGAGCTTCGCCGTCCGTGCTCGCAAACTGGGGACAGGTATTCCAGGATTCTCCAGAAGCGAGGTAGAGAGTGAGGTCGGTGCTCTCGTCATGAGTGACTCCAACCCCGTCGATCTGCAAGATCCCGAGAACGAGATCTCAGTAGTCATCGCTGGTCCCGAGGATGGCCCAATTCATCCCGACGATATCGGTCAGAACAGTCCTATTGTGATATGGGGCCTGCGGCAGCCCGGATGGCAGCGAGAGAGCTACGCCGGCAGAGCACCCACCGACAGGCCATTCTTCCAACCGGTCTCGCTCGATCCGAGGCAGGCAAAGCTCCTGATATCCCTCGCTCATCGGCGCGGAATCGACACGAGCACAATCGTGGACCCCTTCTGCGGTACAGGAGGCATCGCAATCGAGGCTGCTCTACAGGGTTTGGAGGTGCTGGCCAGTGATCTGGACCCAAGGATGGTGCAGGGGACACTGGAGAATCTGAAGTGGGCTGGGACTAGCGCTAGCGTCGAGATCAGTGGGGCATCAGATATCGCTTCACTGTGGGGAAGCAAGAGCAACTGCGCCTTCGTGTTCGACCCGCCTTATGGGCGCAGTTCATGGAAGTCAGACGATGGTGCCAAGTTGTTCCTAGAAGCACTCTCTGCAGCACGGGATATCGATCCAAATGGATCGGTCAGCATCATGCTTCCGACAACCCCGGAGGCATTGGAAATAGACCCAAATCAGGACGCCGAGGTAATGGGTATGCCGTGGAGCGAGCTCGAGGTGCTAATCAGAGGATGTGGATGGGTTCCGGTGCTGAGCTCACCAGTCAAGGTCCACCGTAGCCTAGCGAGAATGGTTGTTGTCTGCCATCCGGCGGATTGAAGACAGGTGGACTTTCGTCGCAGTCCGGACCGTTAGGGTAGTTTGGATATCCTTCCGGCTTTCGGAGCCGGAGACGCGGGTTCGAATCCTGCACGGTCCGCCACTATCTCTTCCAGCGACTGACTTCGTCGCCATCGACATCGATGACCGAGACGCGCTTCAGTCCTGCTGCAGCCAACTCGTGCTCGCTGAACGTGATTCCATCATCTCCTGGCAGTGTGAACGGCGAGCGGCACAGGTGGGCGCGATCCACTGCTTCCTCTGCTAGGAAGCGCCTCCATGTGTCAGCCCCCCCTTCGACCATCAGCGACTGCACACCACGGTCTCCCAGCATGTCTAGGATCCTTGTCACCGAAATCTCGCCGTCGTCATCCGTCAGGACTACCCGTTCAACATGAGGGGCATCCTCGAACGCGCTCGGCTCGGCGCAGTGAATCACAAGAGTGGGTGCTGCACCATCGCGCAGCAGGGCGCAGTCACTGGGAATCCTGCAGTTCGGATCGATAACCACTCTCAGGGGATGCTCGCGTGGTCCGATGTCTGGCCCCCGTACAGTGAGAGACGGGTTGTCCCGAATCACCGTGTTGATGCCGACCAGTATGGCCATCGAGGCGGCTCGTAGTTCGTGAACCAGTTCAAGCGAGGCCTCCGACGAAAAACGCTCGGCCGGGAGCTCGGAATCACCGTCTATCCTGCCGTGTGAGTCAATGGCCGCCTTGAGCAGCACATGGGGCCGCTTGCTGCGGCACCAGTGCATGAACTCGAGCATCTGCTCCTCGCACTCGTCCTGCAGCAACCCTTCTTCGACCTCGACACCCTCGGCTCGCAGTGCGGCGGTCCCGCCGCCGCGTACGGTGGGATTAGGGTCTTCGGCCCCAATCACCACGTGGGTTATGCCGGCCCACAGCAGAGCCTCCGTACAGGGAGGGGTCCTGCCGAAGTGGTTGCACGGCTCCAGAGTGATGTAGGCGGTAGCACCCGAGGTGGGAATGCCTCGAACCTCGGCGTCTGCAATCGCCATCTGCTCGGCGTGCAGCCCGCCGATGTGGTCATGCCATCCCTCGGCGATGACGGCTCCGTCGC
>CAZSPJ010000147.1:0-2234 GCA_964608795.1 uncultured Candidatus Poseidoniales archaeon
TGGTGCTCGATGATGATGACTGTGTGGCCGTTGCGGCGTAGACGGAGGAGGACTTCGATGAGTTGGTGGACGTCCGCCAGAGAGAGACCGGTGGTCGGCTCGTCGAGGATGTACACAGTGTGCTTGGTAGCCGGGCGGTGCAGTTGTGTGGCAAGTTTGACTCGTTGTGCCTCGCCGCCTGAAAGGGTGGTCGCTGGCTGACCCAGCCGGATGTAGCCGAGGCCAACATCGCGAATCGTTGACAGGATACGGAAGATTGAGCGTTGGTTGGCGAAAAATTCGCAGGCCTCGGTGACGTTCATCTCGAGGACATCGTGGATGTTCTTGCCGCGCCACTCGACCTCGAGAGTCTCGCGGGTGTAGCGCTTGCCCTTGCAGATATCGCAGACCACCCAAACATCGGGCAGGAAGTTCATCTCCAGTTTGCTCGAGCCGGCGCCCTTGCAGGCCTCGCACCTACCACCACGGACGTTGAATGAGAACTGCCCGGGCTGGTAGCCGCGCTCCTTGGCGAGGTTGGTCTGCGTGAATAACTCACGTATTGGGGAGAATGCTCCGGTGTAGGTGGCGGGATTGGAGCGGGGAGTGCGACCAATCGGAGATTGGTCGATGACGATGGTCTTGTCGATGAGTTCGTAGCCCTCGATTTTGTCGTGACGGCCGGGGGTGGTGTCGGCTCCATGGAGTTCACGCTGGAGAGAGGGGGCTATGGTGGAGGTCACGAGAGAGGATTTCCCGGACCCCGACACTCCGGTCACGGCAACGACGCAACCGAGGGGGATTCTGACGTCTATGTCCTGTAGGTTGTTCTGCCGGGCGCCGGTCACTACGAGCCATCGGTCATCGTCCGGTGTGGCTCGGTCCTCAGGGAGTGGTATACTCTCCCTTCCGGAGAGATAGGCACCTGTCACACTTTCCTTGTTGCTAAGGAGTTGTTCGAGACTTCCATTGACAATCACTCTACCGCCCTCCTTGCCAGCACCAGGTCCGAGATCAACGAGCCAATCGGCTTGTCGCAGCGTCGCCTCGTCGTGCTCGACAACCAGTAGGGTGTTACCAAGCGAAGTCAGTTCCCTGAGAGTCTCCAGTAGTCTGCCGTTGTCCCTTGGATGGAGTCCAATACTGGGCTCGTCGAGGACATACATAACTCCGGTCAGACGGGTTCCTATCTGAGTGGCCAAGCGGATTCTTTGGGATTCGCCGCCAGAGAGGGTGTTGGCGCGGCGATCGAGAGTGAGGTAGTCGAGTCCTACAAGAGCAAGGAAACGGAGGCGTGACTCGATTTCTTTGATGATCTCGTGGGCGATGAATAGTGATCTCTCGTCGAGGTGCTCGGTCTTTGAGACCGTGGTGGTATGAGGTTCCTCTCGGTCGAGTCTTGCCCAGGTATCGTCCAAGCCTCCGATGCGCCAGTGCTGTACAACCGCGAGGGCTTCTAGGACGCTGCAGAATGATATCTCAGGCAGGGAGACACCACCCACCGTGACCATACTCACCGCGCTGTTCAGCTTCTGGCCCTGGCAGTCGGGGCACGGCTCATCGGTCATGTATGACGTGAGTCGCGACCTGGTCCGGTTCGAACTGGTGTCTGTGTAAGTCCTCCGTAGGCGCGCGAAGACGCCTTCCCAAGGACGGACCATCTGGTATGAGGAGCCTTTCTGTGAAACGAAATTGAAGGTGATAATAGTGTCGCCCGAGCCGTTCAGCATGATATCTTGAGCCTCATCATCCAACTGACCGAACGGGACATCATGTGGGATCCCATAGTGCTCACAAGTCTGCGTCATCTGTGTCCTGTACCACCCAGACATCATTGAGCGGCGGAACGGGGTGATGCAGCCTTCACCGACTGTAGCGAGGCGATCTATGACGAGATCAGGGGAGAAATTCCTCTGGACGCCGAGTCCTTGACATGAGGGGCATGCTCCTAGGGGATTGTTGAATGAGAATACTCGGGGACTCATCTCAGGTAGGAATGCGCCGTGCTCAGGGCAGGCGAACTCCTCGGAGTACGCTATTGACTCTCCCTGCCCTGTCTGGAACCTCTGCTCGTCTGGGTCTTCGGACTTCTTCGGTTTGGGTGCCTTGAGGCTCTCGATCGCCACAGCACCAGCGCCTAGTCTGAGTCCGGCTTCCACCGCTTCAGTGAGTCGCTGTCGTGTCACTCTCTCAAGTCGGATTCGATCAATTCTGACATCTATGTCGTGACGCAGGTTCTTCTCAAGCTCTGGGGG
>CAZSPJ010000148.1:0-2195 GCA_964608795.1 uncultured Candidatus Poseidoniales archaeon
TCCAATAGCGGTAGCCTCCGGCAGGATCAACCGGATTTCGCGTGAGCGGAATCACATGATCCTTGCAGAGCTGTTTATCACAAGTTGTCACTAATTGGTTAATTGACGCAGATGCACTTCATTGATTGAATGTAATTTATCTGCTTCTTGCACCCCCTGTATCGGGGGTCAAGTCATAATTGTGGTTAACCTCCTCAACCACGAACTGGTTCGTGGCCGCACTTCCTCGGCTGCGCCATACCTGAAGGAGGATATCATCGCACTAGGTGCTCAATCTCCAACGCCGGTTTAACGCAGCGTCCCGCCGACCGTCCTACGGTATTTCAACGTGACGAGGGAGACAGTATTGGCATCACCGAGCAGTGTGCCGATTATCGACTCAGTCGGCTCCGAAGAACTCGCGCAGAGCCGGGTGCATCTCCATGGCCTGCTCCTTCTGGATTTGCTCGTACGTTCGCAGGATTATGCCTACGGCTAGGAGCAGTCCGGTGCCGGTAGCGTTACCCACGGTCCCGAGCAGGTCAGCGCCGGAAGCAAGCAGCCCGACGAAGGCACCGGAGAACAGGGTCACGGGCGGGATGTAGCGCTGGAGGATGCGCTCAAGGACGACGGGGTTCTTGCGGAATCCCGGTATCTGCATCCCGGTGCGCTCGATCTGCTTGGCGACGTCCTTGGCACCCATGTTGGTGGTCTCGATCCAGAACTTCGCGAACACAGTAGAGCCGGCGGTCATGAAGAAGACGTAGACGAAGACGTGGATCATAATCTGGCCCAGGCTATGGCCGTAGGCGTCGCCTGTCTGGTTGAGCAGTGGAATCAACCAGTCGCCGACCCCGTTGACCATCGACGAGTACCATGCGAAGCCGTCCGTGGGAGTGGTCGCCCCGACCTCGTAGGCGCCGAACCAGTGGGCCCTGCTCATCGCCCCGTTCCTGCCTAATATCGGAACTGTGGAGAGCACTGGGTGGCTCCAGAACAGCAGGGTGAACATGTTGACGTTGGCGAGCAGAGCAGCCATCAGGATGACTGGTATGTTGCTCGCGTAGACGAGTCTGATTGGGTACTGCCCCCTGTGACCTCGGACCTTGCCGTGGGTCAGCGGCAGCTCGAGCTTGCTAGACTCGGCGTATGCCACAACCAAGAAGACGATGATTGAGGAAGCGAGGGCAGCGAGCGGGTTGGCATGATTGAGCAGTATCAACTCAAATCCGTTCTGTGATACCAGTTCGGAGTTGGTCGCAGTTCTCAGAGTGTAGAAGATCATTGGCAGGACTCCCGAAGGCGGGTTGTCGATGCCCAATGGGGAGCCTTGGACCACAGGCAGTGGAGACAGTGTTCCGACGAACGTCGACTGTGCGACTCCGGCGGCGATGAACAGTGAGATACCGCTGCCGATCCCCCACTTGCTGACCAGCTCGTCGAGCAGGAACACGAGGTATGAGCCAATGAACAACTGCGAGACGATGATGGCGTTGGCCCAGCCGAGGCCGTACTGCCCGATGATGCTCTCGCTCGGATCTAGGAAGCCGTAGACCTGGGGAATCGACTCGACGGGAATCATGAACAGGACGAGGAGTTTCTGGACTCCTTGGTACAGCTGTTTGTCGCTTGAGTCCTGCAGGTCGAGCTGGATGATTTTGGCGCCAGCGAAAAGCTGCATGATGATTGAGCCGGTGACGATCGGCCCTATCCCGAGGTGCATGATTGAACCCGAGGCTCCGGCCATTATCGCTCGGAATGATGAGAAGATATCGAGGGTCGAGTCCGAGAGCCCGTAGATCATCACGTTGGTCATCATGAAGTAGATGATGAGGACCAGAGTGGTGGTCCACATCTTCTGGTTGAACCTGACGTGCCCCTCGGGCTTGGTGATGCTCGGATAGACATCGACCAGTCGTTCTAGGCCGTACAGTCTGCTCGACGCGGTGCCTGTGTAGAGCAGGCAGACCATGGCCATCGCGGCACCCAATCCCAGCAGGGCTACGCCGACCAGCAGGTAACCCACTGCTGCCTTGTCGACCCAGCCCCAACGGGCTAGAGCGAGCACGAAGACGAGCCAGATTAATCCCTTGAGGGACTTGCCCAGATATGGAATCTCCCTGATGTTTTCCGGCAGATCCTTCATCGCCGCCCACATGACGTAGCCGACGTACGGGAATGAGACGAGTAGCATCTTCAGAGCGCGCGTCTGCTCG
>CAZSPJ010000149.1:0-2190 GCA_964608795.1 uncultured Candidatus Poseidoniales archaeon
CTGATAGGCGCCTACGTCTACAGGCTGCTGAGCAGACTAGCCGATGTCGATAGCCGTCTAGCAGCCGCCGAAAGCTCCCTATCATCCGATGAAAACGAGTGATTTAGGGTATTTTTCCCTTCGGGAACCCTTGAAACGGAGCGGTCGAGCGGAGGTAGGGAGCACTATGTCAGCCGGAGCCTTCTGCATTGCCTGCGGAGCACCGCCTCCGCTGACTTCCGAGAGGATGTGTGAGGACTGCCTAAGGCAGCGCACCACGCTGTCGAAGATTCCAGAGAGGATCCAGCAGTCGCGCTGCGCCAAGTGCGACTCGTTCGAGGTCAGGGGGCGTTGGTCCGAGATGGACCCGGACGCCGTCGCCGACCTGCGGATCCGCGAGAACCTCATCGCCGAGGAGCGTGCCAAGCAGGTTGAGGTGGGCTTTTCTGTGCAGTACATCGACGACAGGACCAGCCGTCTTCACGTCGAGGTCACTGGCAGCATCGAGGGTCATGGCTTCGAGGACCGGCATGAGGTGCTGCTGCAGACCAGCAACGCCGTCTGCCCTGCCTGTGCACGCAAGGCCGGCTCGTACTTCGAGGCCACCGTGCAGCTCCGCTCTGCCGGCCGACGCTTGGACGACAGCGAGTTGAAGCAACTCAGGAAAACGCTCGACGACATGCTCGATAACATGGAGCCGGACTCCATGTTCTTCGTCACCAAGGAGGGGCCGGTAACCGGAGGATGGGACCTCCAGCTTGGCTCCAAGGCGATGGCCAAGAACTGGGGGAGGAGGCTCGTGAGGAGCTTCGGAGGCACGATCAAGGAGACCTCGACAGTGGTCGGCTCGAACGACGGCATCGACGTGACTAGGCTGACTCTCAGTTACCGCAAACCGGCGTACGGGATCCACGATGTGATTCGCTTCAGGAAGCAGTTGTGGCTGGTCGACGGTTGGCAGAAGGACGGCCCCAGCCTGCGCAGTCTGGACAGGTTTGAGCGAACCGGGGTCTCTTGGAGGGACATGGAGAAGTCAACAGTCATCTGCTCCACTGCGGAGCAGCACCTCGTGGAGGTGATGAACCGCGACAGTTCGGCCGCCGAGGTAATGGATCCCACCGACTACAGGATGGTGACAGTTGCACTGCCCTACGATGACGATGGCGACTCCTCACGCCTGCGCATCGGCTTCATAGACGGAGCGTGGCTGGCGTTGCCCGGAGCAGCAGGAGAGTAGTAGCATGGCCGAGTCCGATATACCCTCTCTGCTCGCCGAGCTCGATACCGGAGACATGGCTGGATTCACCCGGCGATTCGTCGATGACCTCGAAACAGCTGTTGCCTCGGATGTAGGCATCGAGGCAGACAGCGATTGGAGCGGGGTTATCTGCCTCGGAATGGGTGGCTCGGGCGCCAGTGGTCGATTTCTCAAGTCGTTGGCTGATGCAGAAGGAGGCCTTCCTTTCGTGATATGGAGTGACTACGGGCTTCCCAGTTGGTGGGGTCCGGAATGGCTGGTCCTCGCGACTTCCTACTCAGGAGACACGGAGGAGACCCTCGATGGGGTTCGCGAGGCTCTAGAGTCCGGAGGAACCGTCATCGGAGTGTCCTCGGGCGGGCAGTTGGCCGAGATGCTCGAGGCCAGTGACGACTGCGCCCTTCTCCCAGTACCGGACGGTCAGGCGCCTCGCTCTGCCTTCGGTCACATCTTCGGCACCCAACTCGCAGCCTGCTGGGCTATGGGACTCCTGCCCTCGCTCAGTGAGGCCGAGATGTCAGGCATGCTCAAGCGACTCAGAACCGTGTCTTCGGGGGCCGATCTAATCGGAGGCGACGGCATGTCCGAGACGATGGCAAGATCGATGCAAGGCAGAGAGATTGGAATCGTCTCTCCTGCCGAACTCGGCCCAGCCGGATACCGCTTCTCCTGCCAGATCAACGAGAACTCCGATGGCTTCGCCAATCCCTCTTCAGTGCCCGAGATGAACCACAACGAGATCGTAGCATGGTCGTCCGAGGGGTCTTCACGTGCTCTAATAGCGCTCACCTCAGAGGGAATGCACCCGCGTACGCAAGCGCGCGTAGGATGGATGCTGGACAATATCGAGAGTGAGGTGGTATGGCGAATCGAGTGCGAAGGGGAGAGCCTGCTGGAGCGCCTACTCTATGCTGCCCATGTCACCGACTGGGTCTCGATTGCTCTAGCATTGG
>CAZSPJ010000150.1:0-2167 GCA_964608795.1 uncultured Candidatus Poseidoniales archaeon
AGCGCCATCAGCCTGTCCCTGATTCCGGTCTGCAGCCTTCCTCCCGTTCTGTCCCAATCCATCAGCAGGATCAGCGGCGGGCCTCCGTCGGCGATGTTTCGAGTCCCATAGGTGTCATGCAGATAGGCAACCAGCCGAGAGCGATCCCAACCCCTGTTCATCTTCTCAATCACACCGGAGAATCCGAGGGTCCTGAGGGTCCTCTCGTCTTTGATTCCCTCGACCAGCACCGGGCAGTTGGGTGAGCCTGGCGAGGACCGGTTCCTGAGTATGCTCTGAGCCAGCGCCGCAGCCGCGGCTCGGAAGCGGATTTCGCGGTCCGGCGGACCCTCCTTGCGCGCCCTCTGATCCACCCAGTCTGGAAGCCCCTCGCGTTCTGACATCATCAGCCCTCCAGAAGAGCGTTGATTCGATTCGTCCCGATTCCCTCTATCCTCACGCTCTTGAGGCGGCTGGAATGGCCGCTCACAATACTCAGCTCAGACACCCTCGCACCCGTCCACTCGGCCAGTGCCTGCAGTACCTCTCGGTTGGCCTCGCCGCCTCGTGGTCTAGCGGTTACGGAGATCTTGAGGCGCTCTCTCCAGGGTTCGATGCCGATTATCTCGATCCTGTTTGCCGAAGCCTGGACATAGATGTCTACGATGCACCCGCCATCCGCTTCTCTAAGCCAATCAGGGGGCATCTTGAAGCGCCTATGGAGAGCCTTGCCTTGAAGTCGTTTCTCGACTCTCCATAGCAGGCCTTACTGATGTCCATTCCGCGATACTTATGAGGGTGTTTCGTGCGCATGTGAGTGAGAGATAGCGATGGCTGGAGTGACCCCGCTATACGATGTCATCTGGGACGAGTACATCCTGTGGTCGGTGTTCGTCGGAGCCATCGCCTTTGGGTGGCTCTATCACCATTCATACTTCTACCGCTCAGAGGACGGTGAGAGTCCCAATGTCGACAATCTGGAAGTAGGAGTCTTCCCCAAGGATTACGACAACCTGAAGCTGGAGGTTACCTGGACCGTTCTGCCCTTCATTCTCATCGTCTATCTGACCTACATCTCATGGGCACCGCTCGACGCAGTTTGGAGCGAGACTGGTCCTGACGGGTACCACGGCAGCGAATGTGTAGAGGGCGGGTCGTCGGACAACTACATCGACGACGACGGTTATGTGCGATCCGATTGCTATTGGGAGATTGGCATCACCGGACAACAGTGGTTCTGGGAGTTCGACTGCTATGACCTTTCAGAGGACATTTGTTCGACCGGATATGCAACCGTCGAGGGTGAGTTGAAGCCACTGCTGACGCTCAAGACGGGTGAGACCTATCTGGCGACGATGGATTCGATTGATGTCACTCATGCAGTCAAGAACCCCGGATTTGGGATAATGGAGGATGTGGTCCCCGGCCAGACCACCTATCTGTGGATGCCGGCTGTCGAGGACACCTCTTTCCTGATGCTGTGCGCTGAGTACTGCGGGGACAACCACGCCTACATGACGGCGCAGATTATCGTGGAGTGATTCAATATGGGAAGAAGTGCCGTCTCGCGAAGGCTTGCCCTGATTTCTCTGCTGGCCATCGCCATGATTGTCGTTCCCGCGGTCACCTCTCTGCCTTCCGGCATCTCGGGCGTAAAGGACACAGGGTGCAACTGCCACGGCACCGAGGCCAGCCCTTCTGTAACCGCATCGATTTCAGGGCTTCCCGAAGCCTACAACGCCTCGGAGACCTATACCGTCACTGTCTCGTTCACAGGTGGGCCTAGTGTCGACGGGAACGCGAATCTTGGTGGATTCAACCTGTGGGCCAGCGCTGGCACGTTGGCGAGTGTGGACTCGTCCGCCCAGCTCTGGGGGCCGAGTGAAGCGAGTCACACCACCGAGGGTAACGACCAGCGCTCCTGGGTCCTTGAATGGACGGCGCCTGACAGCGGGTCTGAGGTCAAGTTCATCCTCCACACGAACTCGGTGAACGGAAACGAGGGCGACAGCGGTTCCAGCGGCGACATGTGGGACCGCGTGCAGGTCACTGTTCTGGGCTTCGGCCCCGAAGTCCTACCTGATGCGGACCCCTTCAAGGTGCTCGCCACTCTGATAGTGGTCTCCACGGTGCTGCTCAGTATCGTCGTGCTGTACGTCTTCTACCGCAACAATCCCGACGGCTTCGA
>CAZSPJ010000151.1:0-2131 GCA_964608795.1 uncultured Candidatus Poseidoniales archaeon
ACCGTACTGATTTACCCGAAGGGCTCGGGTTCTACTGTAGCCCCCTTCGTGCTGATGGGACTGGTCTACACCGGCAAGGGGCCGATTGCAATTGTCAACCGCGATGTCTGCCCACTGACCTTGCCAGCAGCTTCCCTTCTGGAAGTTCCCTACGCCCACGGTTTCAGCTCCGATCCCACGATGGAGGTCAACACCGGAGACGATGTGGAGATCTCGCTTAGCGGTGGCGTGACGACCCTGAGGGTCGTCAGTAGGGCAGGAGAGGATTGATGACTCCCGGTGCTTCGCACCGGTTCCGTGTCTAAGCGAAGCGACCCCGAGCCGTGCCGAGAGCAGGACCTCG
This sequence comes from uncultured Candidatus Poseidoniales archaeon, assembly GCA_964608795.1. GTDB lineage: Archaea > Thermoplasmatota > Poseidoniia > Poseidoniales > Thalassarchaeaceae > Thalassarchaeum. Next base: position 344 of record CAZSPJ010000151.1, read on the forward strand.
GTCTGTTTGAGGTAATCACCCGCGACGGCGCTGCGAGGATAGGGCGACTGCACACCGCACACGGCCCGCTGAACACGCCCACCCTGCTTCCTGTCGTCAACCCGAATCTCCGGACTATCGAGCCGCGTGAGATGTGGGAGAGGTACGGCGTCGACGCTCTAATCACCAACTCGTACGTCATCTGGAAGCACGACGATTTGAGGGAGAGGGCGCTGGCTGAGGGCATACACTCGATGCTTGACTTCCCTGGTGTGGTAGTCACCGATTCGGGTACCTTCCAGTCATACGTCTACGGGGATGTCGAGGTCGGAGTCGCGGAGATAGTTGAGTTCCAGCGTGACATCGGCGTCGACATCGGAACCATGCTCGATGTCTTCGGCCGCCCTGACATGAGCCGCGAGGAGCTTGAGTCATGCGTCGAGGAAACTGCTCGGAGGGCCGAGCAGTCACTCGAATCCGCAGGAGATACATTGCTTCTGAACGGACCGGTCCAAGGAGGCCTGCATGAAGATCTGAGGGCTAGTGCCGGCAACCTGATGGGCTCAGTCGAGGGGGAGTTCAGGGGCTTCTCCATCCACCCTGTCGGAGGCATCGTTCCCCTGATGGAGAAGCAGTGCTACCGGGAGCTGTTCGAGATCCTGCTCGCCGTCAGATCGACGACTCCTCCGGACCGTCCGGTGCACCTGTTCGGCTGCGGCCATCCGATGCTGTTCCCGATGGCCATCGCCCTAGGTGCCGACCTATTCGACAGTGCGGCCTACGCGATCTTCGCCCGCGACGACCGCATCCTGACTCCTCATGGCACTGTAAAGCTGGAGGGACTCACCGAGTGGCCGACCCACTCCGCAGCGCTGTTCGGCCACACCCCTGAGGAGGTGCGTGACATGGATTCTGAGGTGCGCTCGGTCCTGCTCGCTCACCACAACCTCGAGGCCACTCAGGCTGAGCTGGCACGTTGCCGCGAGGCGATTCGTGATGGCTCGATATGGCAACTCGCCGAACGTCGCAGCCACGCGAATCCCCATCTGAGGGACGCCTTCGCGTGGGTGCTGGAGCAACTAGAGGACATCCCGGACGGTCCCGTCGGAACCTCGGCCCTCGATCTTTTGGCGTCCACCGACCCTGTGAGGAGCGGAGGCGAGAATCTCAGCGACGACGTCGGAGCAAGACCGCACATCCTGCACTTGCACGCTCTCCTCTCCATGAGATGGAGGTCCCCTGGGTCTTGGTGGGATGGCTCCGACTCGGATCCCGAGAGGGTTGTACTGATTGAGGGCGCAACCCCGCCGTGGCGCGATTCCGCTCTTGGTGCGGTGGTCTCGGCGCTGCTTGAGGAGCCTAGGAGCATCATCATGCTCTCGACCCCCCTCGGCCCCATCCCTTTCACCTTGGAGGATGTATCCCCTTGGTGTCACCTCGAATGCCCCGATGACGTCTGGGTGGATTCGTACGAGGACGAGGAAATTGCCGAGAGCCTCGCTGAGCTCGGTCTCGCCGAGTTACCCCTAGTTCGTGCCGAGTGCTGCGCCATGCCCGGAGGAGAGCGAGTCGACGCGGTGCGGGATTGGCTCGACCGCTGCACCGTGGTCGACAAGCTCGCAGTCCTGTGCGGTGTCTCACCGAGTGACAGCTGCAGCCTGACTGAGGGTATGACAGCTAGACGATCCCGTACCGACCGGATGGTCAACGTATTGCAGGGGGGCGAGCACATCCTCTCACCGCGTCTGTCCGACGGCGGCATCAGCCTCGCCCTCGACGGAGCCCGTCGCCTCAACGCACTCAATCCCA
>CAZSPJ010000152.1:0-2109 GCA_964608795.1 uncultured Candidatus Poseidoniales archaeon
TTGCACTCAATCCAGCGCTCGTTCCAGCGCTCGTCCGCTGCTACTAGAAAATGGGGGTTCAGTACATCGTCGACGAGATCGTAGTCGAGGGTTGTTCCATCGGGGCCGATAACTAGTCCCCCTGCCGCGGACACGACCGCGTGGGCTGCAGCGATGTCCCAGCACGAGGTGGGTCCGAAACGAGGGTAGAGGTCTGCGGTTCCCTCTGCGACCACACACGCCTTCAACGACGAGCCCATCCGAATCAGATCGTACTTCCCCAATGAGGCGGCGAACCTCTCATCCATCTCACCCCTGTGGGAACCGCTTGCCACCAGACGCACGGGCTCGGGTGCCGAACTGGGTCTGACCATCATTCCGCCTGAATTCTCAGGCCCCCTCCTCTCGGCTGGGATGCCGAGACCACCGAGCCAGGTCACCCTCGAGACAGGGGCGTGCACAACTCCGAACACCGGGGTCCAGCGCTTACCACGCCGGGCCATCAGGGCGATGTTGACGGTGAACATGCCGTTCCTCTTGACGAATTCCTTGGTGCCGTCGAGGGGATCGACCAACCAACATGAGTCGGAGATAGTGGGATCACCGAGACGGCCCTCCTCCGAGACGATGGGGGTTTTGGGGTCCATTCTCCCGAGGCCCCTGACGATTATCTCATGCGCGGCGATGTCAGCTTCAGTGAGTGGGGAGTCGTCGTCCTTAGTGGTGACTTGTATGGTACTGGGACTGTTGTAGACCTCCAAAATGGCCTCTCCTGCCCGCAGGGCGATAGTGACTATGGCCTCATGGTCGAGCATTCGAACACCGTGCTCAGTAGTCCTGCAGTTCATCCGCAGAGGATTCCAATTTGACTCGGGCCTCTTCGTCGAGATGGAACAGGAACGGGTCCTCATCGCCGAGAATGTTCTTCCAAGAGGACATTGTACGTGCCCATATTTCTTCTTGGGAGTTCCATTCCAACCAACGATCTACAAAGTCACAATGCCTCTGAATCTCCTCATCTTCTGGTTCCATGCGACGGAGTATAGCATTCGTCTGGGCGAGAAGGATTCCGAAAGGTGGATTCAATTTGTAGGTGGTGAAAGGGTTGCGCTCCTGTACCACAGTGAGGTGTTCTCGCCAGAGGCCTAAGGTGGCGTCATAGACGCGCCCGATTAGGAGAACAGTGAGGAGGACCGAGGCCCCGATACCAAAGAGACCCCAATATGTGGTGGATATGCCTAGAAAGGTGCCAGAGAACACTGGGCGCCAACGCACGTATGGCCAGATCAATAGTGTTAGAGTGGTGGTCCAGAAGCCCATCGAGATGAGTGTCTGGCTCTGTTGAATTCGCCAGTATTGACGCATGAACCACTTCTTCATCACACCTGCCCTCCTGTGGCTCTCCTTTCACCGTTGCGCGTCTGGGTCTGGTTGGATGGGGTTCTATCCCGGCCCCACGATTAGGGATGGGTCGATGTAGGAAGAGAGGTTGTCTTGGAACTCAATCTCCTCCGCAAACGCGGCCTCGAGTTCGAGGCGGAGTTGCGCCTCCAATTCTGGGGAATCAGTAGAGACTGGTTTGAATCCGGGTGAGCGGATGGGATCGAGAACGGCCCGGCGGAGTCCTTTGGTTGGGAGAAGAATCTTGGCCAAACCCGAGAGAAATGAGGGTGGTTTGCGCAGTGTCTTCGCCCAGCCTGCGGGATTCATTTGGCCTCTCTCATTGTAGCGGGGGAGCTCCGTGTCGGGTGGCATAATAGGGGTTTCCAACCAAGAAAGGAGTGTGTTGGTCGTGCCCAGTGGGTCGTCAGCGATGGAAGCTAGTGGAACCACTCTGATTCGCTCACCCAAGGCCTCAATCCAGTCCAGAGTTGGGGCCTTCATACGCGGAAACCGGAGGAAGCTGTAGGTCTCAGGCACGTCCTCATCGGGGAGGAATGATTGGGCTCTCGCCAGCTCGATCATAGTGTCCTGGTCGGTCTCATACTCAGTCAGTCTCTTGCGGTGCTCTTGGTGCATGCTGAGCATCAAGTCGACCGGGTGCCGAAGGGTGATTATGACGCGGGCATCTGGGAGGTGTTCTGACACCGCCTCAAGGGCCCGCTCTGAATAGAGGTGGAAAGTGGATTT
>CAZSPJ010000153.1:0-2091 GCA_964608795.1 uncultured Candidatus Poseidoniales archaeon
GCAATCGCCCTGCTACGCTGGAAGACCGAGTAGGCAGACTCATCACCGCCGAGCACCAGCGATACTCATGACAGCTAGTGACATCCGCATCGTCGGCTTCGGCAGGCCTGAGCGCGATGACGCTCAGTCCCACGTGCTCTCGGCTGCTGCTGCCCTCGGAGCGGGCACCAGGCTTGTCACCAGCGCCGAGGGCGAGGAATTCTCCAGTATGGACCACGGCTCTATCGACTGGGGAAGGGCCCTCGAGGGGGCGCACTGGCTCGTGACCTCTGCCTCGACTGCTATCGCGGGTGAGTCGGCACGCTTCGCATGGGGTGCGGGAATGACCTTCGGTGAGCGCGAGGGCGCCCGCACTGTGATGATTGCAGACCTGCCCGAGGACCCTTCCCAACTGGCCGAGTGCTGGGGGGCGGTCATCGAGCGCATCAGGCAGGTCCACGTCCTTTTCATCGACCCAGCGGCGCTCGGCCCCATCTCGCAGTTGGAGGGTGTCGATAAGTCCGAGCTCCTGAATGAGATCCGCCTGCGCGGGCTGGTACCTCACGTCTGCACCCTAGATGGTCAGAGCGAAGCGCTCGTAGAGCACGCCCTCGGCTCTGTCAGAGCACCTGCAGGACTTTCGTCCAGCCCCCACGGATGGCTGGCCGCGTTCATCTGTGAACTCCCTGGTTCGGGACCCGGGCAGGCCGGTGTCGAACGCGCAGCCCGTGCCGCTGGAAATGCCAATTCGCCTCCTGTTTGACGCCGTTGCCTGAAACCCCTTTTGAAGGGGCATCCATTCGGCCCGACCCGCGGGGGGCGCGAGCATGCCATTGAGACTAGGTCCAGCCGGAGTTCCACTGTCCTGCAAGGGGCGCACAATAGTCGAGGGAATGGACGATATCACCGCTCTCGGGCTAGATGCGATGGAGATTCAGACCGTCCGGACCGTGCAGCCGAAGAACTTCGATCAGTACTGGCAGGCTGGCATCCTGTCTTGGAACTCCGACCTAGAGATGAACCTCCACGGGCCGTACTACGCAGAGCTGCTCGGCTCACGCAGGGAGCGCAACCGCACCCTGACCAAGATGGAGGCCAGCATGCAGGCCGGCAAGATAGTCAACGCTAGGCATCTAGTGTACCATGTCGGCCCCTACGGCGAGTACGAACCCGGGACCGAGGCCAACGAGCAAGTCGCCAACATCTTCTCCGGGGTGGTCGAAAGGGTCCACCAGATATGGGGAGACGATTCGGAGGAGGATGACTACGCTGCCTTCCCGTGGGTGCACAAGGCGAAACCGTCTCTGGTCGGTATCGAGACCTCCGGCCGGCAGGATCTGTGGGGGACAGTGGAGGAGGTCATCGAGGTCTGCAACCACGTAGAAGGCACGGTACCCGTGCTCAACATGGCGCACATCCACGCACGCGGGCACGGTAGGATGAGGACCAGCGAGGACTACTCCGAGCTGTTCGAACAAGTCCGCAAGCAGTACGGCGGCAAGAAGTTCTACTGTCACTTCGCCGGCATCGAGCACAGGATGGGCAACGCCCTCCACTACACCCAGATCAAGAAGTCCGACCTCAAATTCGAGCCATTTGCAGAGTTCCTCGCCGAGGAGGGCGACTGGCTCGACATCACCATCATCTCCGATTCGCCGCTGCTCGAGCACGACGCGATGTACATGCTCCAGCACTACGACAAGGCCAGACAGAGGCTGCTGGAGATACAGGCCCGCGACGAGCGACGAATCAAACTGGCCATCGATGCTGGGATGTCGCCCGAGGAGCTCGAGATGCTCGAGAAGGAGGTCGCAGAGTCGCGCAAGACCGACAAGGACGATGGGGCTGAGAAGGCCGCTGACAAGAAGAAGAAACCGGCGGCCAAGGCAGCAGCGAAGAAGAGCCCCGGCAAGATGATGTCCTTCGACGAGAAAGGGGACTAGGACGACGTCTTCTAGTCGGATGAGTCCTCGGAAGGCTTGAAGTCGCAACCACAGTGGCGAGGATGCTACGGGACTGTAGCTCAGCTGGGAGAGCGCCGCACTGAAGATGCGGAGGCCGCTGGTTCAAGTCCGGCCAGTCCCACCATCAACTCGCATCGGAGAGTATGCT
>CAZSPJ010000154.1:0-2054 GCA_964608795.1 uncultured Candidatus Poseidoniales archaeon
GCCAAGGAGGACCGTATTCTCCTCCTGCTGTCCAAGCAGGCTCCTCCCTACTTGGAAATCCCTTTTCACGAACTGCAGGCCTTCGACCCAGAGTTCGCCGACGACGTGCTGGAGCACCCCCGTCAGATTCTCGATCGAGGCTCCCAGACCCTCATTGAAATCTGTCGCGAGAGAGGTGAGGACATTGATGCCGTGTTGCGGGTCGGCGAACTCCCTCGAGATAGTAGGAGGCCGTTGCGCGATATCGGCACCTCTGATATCGAGCGCCTGCGTAGCGTCGATGCGATCATCACCAAGATCTCCGATCTCAAGCCGCGCCTGCACGTAGCCGTCTTCACCTGCGAGGCCTGCGGCAACACCATCGAGGTCAGTCAGAGGAACGAGAGGGAACTGGTCGAGCCTCTGCGCTGTCCGGCAGACTCCGGGTGCGGGGGCAGCAGGAACTCGAAAGAGAACCCAACGAGGTTCAATCTCGTGGTCAACATCTCCAGAATGGTCAACAACCAGTGGATAGAGATACAGGAACTTCCCGAGAACGTACCCAGTGGGGCACAACCCTCCCGTGGCTCGGTCCTCGTAGAGGGAGATCAGGTGAACCAGCACCTCCCGGGCGAGAGGATAGTGGCCAATGTGATGCCAGTGGTTCGCAGCGAGGTCCGTCGCAACAAGAAGACCCCCATGTTCGACATCATCTACCACCTGGTCAGCTCAGAGCATGAGAGCACCCCATTCAACGAGATCAAGATTAGCGAGGAGGACAGGGAGCAGATACTCGAGATTTCTCGGAGGGATGACCTGATACGGCTCATGCAGCAGTCGATAGCACCCTCGATATTCGCTACCGGCGTGATGCACTACGTCAAACGCTCTCTGGCACTGCAGTTGTTCGGAGGCGTCTCTAGACTCAACCCGGACAGAACCCGCTCACGAGGGGACATACACATCCTTCTGATGGGGGACCCAGGCGTGGCCAAGTCTCAGGTTCTCAATTACATGTCAAAACTCTCCCCACGCGGAAAACTGGCATCCGGGGGCGGGGTCTCGGGAGCAGGTCTGACCGCGGCTGCGGTCAGGGACGCCTTCGGAGACGGAAGGTTCGCCTTGGAGGCCGGTGTCCTTCCACTGTCTGACAGAGGTCTGGCGGCGATTGACGAGTTCGACAAGATTAGCGAGGAGGACAGGAAGGTCATGCACCCTGCCATGGAGCAGCAGATGATACACGTGGCCAAGGGCGGGATAACCGCCACTCTTCCATCAAGATGCGCCATCCTCGCTGCGGCGAACCCCAAAGAGGGGAGATTCTCCAAAAGGGGACCGAATCAGAGCGTCATGCGCTCTTACAACGAGACCGGCCTACCCCCTCCTCTGGCCTCGAGATTTGACATCATCTGGATGATCAGGGACGAGGTCAGGGTCGAGGACGACGAGAGGATTGCCCGACACATTCTGGATATGAGGGCCCAGGGGGTCAGTGAGTCCAAGGTCGAGGGAACTCTCGACCTCAACCCCACTGAGGAGCAGAAGGACCAGATCTACGCCAAAAGCGTCGACAATACCGAGCACTTTACCCTCGAGTTCCTGCGCAAGTATATCGCTTACGCCAAGCGCAACATCCATCCCGACCTCGACGAAAACGCCAGAGCTGAGATTCTCAGTTACTACACCGATGAACGCCAGTCCTATGGACGCGACGACCAGATGGGGGAGTCCGAGGTCATACCAATCACAGCCCGCGCATTGGAGGCCCTAATCCGCCTCACCGAGGCCCACGCTCGGATGCATCTCAGGCACATAGCCTCCTCTGAGGACGCTAAGGTTGCTCTCGCGGTGTTCAGGCACTGGAGGGAGGAGTCTGGAATCGAGGACGAGTCGGAACTCCACTCTGGAATCTCCGCCAGTGCACGCACTACCAATACCATAGTCCGAAGCATCCTCAGGGACATCTGCTCAGAGGGTGACGGGACAGCGAACATCACGGAGATCTACAACAGGGCCTCGGTCAGGAAGATCCCTGAGACAACCGTTGACAATGTCCTCTCCCATCTGCGGATGAG
>CAZSPJ010000155.1:0-2053 GCA_964608795.1 uncultured Candidatus Poseidoniales archaeon
TTTCATAGTCGGATGAACCTGGTGATACTTCAGACAGTACACCAAGTTCTGCTGCTGCAGAGCCTGATTCGTCTGTTGCACCGTTCTGATCACCTGCTGTTGCAACTACAAATCCATCAAGTTTGATCTTGATACATTTTTGAGTTGAACATGCAAGTGTGTCATTGGTGTTATCACCATCGTGAACAGTTATCCATACGGTTACGTTTCCACTAACACTTGAACAGTTTCCTGCATTAGCAGTGGTATCGTCACCACATCTCAACGTACTTGGGCTAGCGGCACCAGTGCCGTATCCACCCCATGGCGTTGGATAAACTGACTTATCAAATGAGATAGAGCCAGTTTCAGATGCTATGGCAACAGATGAAGTGATTGTAGTAGATCCGCCACCGACATCATTAGAGTCGTAATAGCTTGCTTTCATATTGGTTCCAACTGTTGAATCTTTGGTTTTATCGTCGTTATAGTTTCCTGGTACTGCAAATGATGCTACAAATGTGCCAGAGTTTGGTCCACTTTCAACGATCTTTATTGTTTGTGCTGCGACACAAGATTGTTCAGTGCCTCCAGCGTTCAAACATGTGATCTTGAATGTGGTACTGGTATCATTTGAATAGGTTTCTAGTGTACCGCTATCCTGGTTAAGATCTGGATCAGTAATAGTTAGTATTGCCGTATCTCCGGCTGCATAACTACTTTGATCCCATTCTACAATTCCAGAATAGTTGTTAGTAGACTGTGAAGTACCTATTGTAGTGTAAGTTCCGACAGAGTTTGTGTCGTTATACTCGACTTTTGGTGCATCTGAACCAGATGCGCCTGAGTGCATTAGTACATAGACATCCTTATCGTTCTGTGTGATTCCTGTCTGGTCAATTGCTGTGTCTCCACCGCTATTGCTACCATTCTTCTTACCAGAAACTGCGTTCATATTTCCATATGTAACCGAACCTTCGAAGACTCCAGTGTCAGCACCGGTTTCTTCAGCTTCGATTCGGTAAACACAGTCATGCTCTAGACTTGAGCTATCTTGGTCGAAGTTACAGATATCTACAGAATATGCATAAGTATCAGCAACAATTGATGCTGCTGCAGAAGTTGTTATCTTAACACTTACTGTTGGTGCACTTGCTTTCACAAGGGATCCACCGTTGATTGAACCATGATTTTCATCTGCTAGTACCATGGTTCCGCTTTTTGAAACGTTACCTTCGGTAAGAGTGATGAAGCCTGGACCAATTGATCCACCTTGTGTGTATGAACCCGTGTTACTTGTATAGTTAGTTGATACGTATACAGCGACCTCTGTGATTGAAGCTGATAGTTCTAGCATGTCTGCAAATTCAGTTACATCCCAACCTATGACTACACTTCCACCGTCCTCCCACTGACCTAATTTAAGACCAGTAGCAGATCCGAGAGTTGTGTTAACATATGTGATTACGGCTGCTGTGCCTTCATCACCGGCTGCAATTGTGAATTGACATCGTTTGCTGTCCTCTTCTACTTCCTTGTGAACCAAGGTTACAGAAGATCCTGCTGCGTCGTCAGTTGCATCTTGTGGAACAAATACAGCTGCTTTGTCGTCACACCAGTATGGACTACCCATAGTGATGGCAGGCATATTGACTGCTTCGTTTGAGGTACTCATTGTTTCAGCGGAAGTTGACATCTTGTTTGCGTCTGGATCAACGATTGTAAGTGCTGCAGTTTCTCCTGGTGCCCAATTATCACCGGCATCTAGGGTCATAGACATGTCAGTATATGCAACAACGAGATTTACGGAATTACCAGCATAAGAGATGGTAACTACTTCGTCTCCTGATGCAACGTTATGTGCACCTGTTACAAGATCTGAGGTATCGTTAGACATTAGTGTAGTAAATACACCGGTGTTTGGTCCAGTTTCATAAACTGTGACTTGAGCGCTAGTTGGGTTACCAAGTGTAGTGTCTGATTGTGTGACTGAAAGATATCCACCGTCACCGAATCCTGCTGTCTTGAGATTTGCTCTTGTTAAGGCAGTGTTGCCACCATAGGTGTCAGTCAT
>CAZSPJ010000156.1:0-2047 GCA_964608795.1 uncultured Candidatus Poseidoniales archaeon
GAGCCGAATTGGCGCGCGCCCTAGTCCTTGAGACCCCGATTCCCGAGTCGATATCGAATTCAATCAACCTCGCCTACCGGCAACTCTGCGAGCAGTACGGCAAGGGCATAGATGTCGCAGTACGCTCATCCGCCACCACTGAGGACTCGGAGGACGCCTCGTTCGCCGGCCAGTATGAGTCATTCCTCAACATCCACGGCGAGAACAGCGTGGTTCTGCACTGGCGCAAATGCGTTGCCAGCCAATTCACCGAGCGTGCCATCTGCTACCAACTCGACAGGGGCATGGACCCACTGGCGAGTCCCCTGTGCGTCGTGGTGATGAAGATGGTCCGCTCGGACCACGCGTCCTCGGGGGTGATGTTCACCATCGACCCCGACTCCGGTCACGACGGAGTTGTCCACATCGCAGCATCCTATGGGCTCGGTGAGCTGATTGTCCAAGGCACCGTCTCGCCTGATACCTACACGGTCTGGAAGGAAGGGCTTCTGAAGGACAAGTTTGCCATTGTCCACAGACATCTCGGCAGCAAGGACCAGAGAATGGTCTACGCGAGCGACGGGGTGCGGGCAACCACTGTTGAGGAGGTCCCCTTTGCCGAGAGGCGTGACTGGGTTCTGAGTTCAGAGGAGTGCAAACTTCTGGCGAACATGGCTCTTCGAATCGAGCATCACTATGGGATGCCGATGGACATAGAATGGGCCAAGGACGGAGCCGATGGTGGCCTGTACATTGTTCAGGCCAGGCCCGAGACAGTGCACGGCAAGACATCGCACGGCCTGATTCGATACGAGATGGATCGCGCGCTGGTCGACCGGCTCAAGCAGGACTCCGTGCTCGCCACCGGCCAAGCCGTAGGCAAGAGGATTGGCTCCGGACCGATAAGGACCTACGACTCGTACAAAGAAGTGCTCGAGCGACGACGCGCCCTGCAGAAGCGGCTGGCCGACGGCGAGAGAGTCGAAGAGATTCCATGGGACGAACTCGTCTTTGAGAATGGGGACGTGCTGGTCACTGAGATGACCACCCCCGACTGGGAGCCGATGATGAAGGAAGCCTCCCTCATCGTCACCCGTAAGGGAGGCCGGACCAGTCACGCGGCGATAATAGCGAGGGAGTTCGGGATTCCTGCCATCGTCGGCTGCGCCGATGCACTCAAGCTCGATACCCAGAGAATAGTCACCGGTTCCTGCTCTGAGGGCGACACGGGCTACATCTTCGATGGCGAGCACCCGTTCGAGATCGTTGAGCACAAGGTCGACACCTCGACCCCCCTGAAGACCAAGATCAAGCTCAACGTCGGCTTCCCAACCAAGTCACTGGTGGACTCTCAACTGCCCGTTGAGGGCGTCGGGCTGGCCCGCATCGAGTTCGTACTCTCTGGCGAGATAGGCATCCACCCGCTCGTATTCATCCACTATCGATCCCTCAAGAGGTACCTGGAAAGCGGGGAGTTGTCCGCCGAGATCGAGCCGTTCGCAAGGAACCTCGCAGCTGAGCCCGAGGAGAATCTCCGCGAGGCCGTCGATGCGATCGAGAGGAGGTGCTGGAACTACGACCACCCCAGAGGTCTATTCATTGACAAGCTGAGGGAAGGCGTCGGACTGATTTGCGCCGCCTTCTATCCCCGCCCGGTCCTAGTCCGCTTGTCCGACTTCAAGTCCAACGAGTACCGAGACCTACTCGGCGGGAGCATCTTCGAGCCACTGGAGGAGAACCCGATGATTGCTTGGCGCGGGGCCTCGCGATACCTCGACCCGATCTTCAAGCCCGCTTTCGAGATGGAGTGCGAGGCCATGGCCTCGGTGTTCCACGACTTCGGCCTGAGCAACCTGCAGCTGATGATCCCATTCTGCCGCTCCCCAGAGGAGGGTGAGGCGGTCAAGGACCTGCTTGAGGAGCACGCGATAGGACCCAGTAACAGCGTTCCACTGTTCGTAATGGTCGAACTGCCGTCGAACATCATCGACGCAGACGCATTCATCGATAAGATGCAGCTGTCGGGCGGCTCAATCGGGACTAACGACCTCGTGCAGACGGTGTACGC
>CAZSPJ010000157.1:0-2025 GCA_964608795.1 uncultured Candidatus Poseidoniales archaeon
GAGCCTGTCGACGACAACGGTTGCGGGCTAGAGACCCAGCAGTCCGATGGCGATGTCAAGATAATGCACCATCCGCTTACCTACTGGGTGAACCACACGACTGGGACCATCATCGTGGACAAGCAGATGCGTCAAAGGGTCTGGTGGGGCGACACTGACTGGAATGCGGAGATGGTCCTCGAAGACATCTACCTGCTGCTGGAGGAGTAGTATGCCCAAGGAAATGGTCGCTGCCCTACTTGCCTGCATCCTGCTGCTCCCAGGATGCATTGCATCGGAGGATGGAGTCGATTTGTTTGGGGTCGAGTACAGAGATCCGCCCGAAGCACCAGACTTCACGCTATTCGATCAGAACGGGGATCCGTTCACACTCTCTGAATATGAAGGTAAAGTCGTAGTCGTCGCATTCGTCTACACATCCTGCCCGGACATATGCCTAGTCATCTCGGCCAACCTAGACTACATCGACCAGAACCTCGGTGACCATTCCGATGAAGTCGTAATCATCTCAGTCACAATAGACCCGGCTCGTGACACAATCAGCCACCTCGCTGAATGGACCGAGCAGATGGGTTACGATTGGCATCACCTGACCGGGCCGACATCCACCCTCCAAGACACATACAGGTCGTGGAATGTGATAGTGGATAACGAGCACATTAACTCCAGCCAACCGCCCGATGATGGGACGAATCGAATCGCAGTGCTTTACCCTGACAATTCAACGACCCACCATGACGAAGCTGGAGTGGGCCTGAGTGGGAGTGACTTCGCAATGCAGGTCTTCAGTGGTTCGAACATCAGCTATGACATGGCTGAGGGAATCATCGGGGACTGGCAGTCGGATGACGAATGGTCGTGGGCACTGTATGTATGGGATGCTGAGAACGAGTCTTGGGCCGAAGCCCAAGACAGTATCTCATCGATTGTTCTCAGTGTTGACACTCACCTTGCCTGGGCTGCCAGCAACGCCGACATCGGCAACCTGCCCCCTGGCGTGGACTGTGATGGACGTGGCTGGGTAATGGGCTCAGGAAGCGGGGCCCACTGCATGTGCGACGACGGCTACGAGAGACCGGACGGAGATTGGTTGTCATGCATAGCCGAAGGTACTGGCAGCAGTGGTGAGGGCGACGGGGCAGACCCTCATGAGGAGTCCTTGGGCCAGTACGAGGTCGGGCACTCAACAGTGACCTTCATCCTCGATAAGCAACTGCGCAAGCGCGTCGCCTACTCGGGAATAAACTGGGAAGCAGATGAATTCCTTCACGATCTGAAAGCACTAGCAGACGAGTGATTCAGGGGTTCGTTTCAAGAGTCCGCCCCATATGGGGCGGACATGGTCGATGCTGGAGTGGCCCGCTCACTGTTCCTCGCGGGACTGATGGTTGTCAGCGTGATGGTAGGCGTGCTGTTCTTCGATATCCAGAAGGAGGGCGAGAATCTCGCCCCAGTGATTGAAGGCGATATTCCGACTAACATCCTCATCGGCAGCATCGATTCTCTGAGCCTGAGTATCACAGACGAGGAGATGGCCGAATTGACTGTGACCGTGTCTCTCGACGGATTCGAGATTCAGGATCCGATTGATTCCTACGGCAATCTGATTATCGACATCTCTCAACTTGGAGTTGGAAGTCACGCAGTCAAGATTGTGGCTGTTGACAGCCTCGGCCAAGAGTCGAAGTGGACAGCTGCGTTCATGATCGAGTACCCTGATGAGGGGTACACGGTAATCGTGGTCAGCAGCAACGAGATAACCGTCGAGCGGGGCAACGGCACCACGGTCTCGGGGGTCTTGGTCCATCAGAACATGGATACCTGCGATCTAGAGTGGTCTGACGGCGACATAGACGAGTTCAGCCTCAACCTACCATACGACGAAGATGGCAGGTTCGACGTGGGTATCTCAGACATCCAGGAGAACCTGACTATCTCGGTCCGAGGGACCTGCGGGACTTGGGTTGACTCGAGCGAGACCGAGGTATTCAACATCACAGTCACAGAGCCAGCGGCAGAGCCGGA
>CAZSPJ010000158.1:0-2024 GCA_964608795.1 uncultured Candidatus Poseidoniales archaeon
ATTGCGTCTACGATTGCTACCCAGTGAGAGGTCTGTAGATTCTCGGGCCTGAGCTCCATCCAGCCCTCTGGGAGGACTTTTGGGGCCGATTGCTCGATGCTCGCGACGGCCTCCGCCCAGCGTTTCTTGTGCCAGCCTCTGATGCGACTCAGGCGGCTAGGTGGCCTAGACAGCAGAGTGCGCATCTTGCGACGCCTGTTGGCGAAGCAGTGCTGGGTGATTGCTCGGAACATCCTGCGGTCCGTTCCAGAGGCCCTGACCGCCGGCTGCAGAGTGACCAATCGCGAGTTCACGCGGGGAGAGGGACTGAACGAATGCGGAGAAACCTTAGTGTCCATCTCGACATCGAAATCCAGCCACAGTGACAGGCCCAGAGGGCTGAGGGCTGAGTCATCCCTGCTGATGGACATCCTCTCCGCGAACTCATTCTGCAGCAGAAGAACCACGGAGACGAAGGGATGGGTGGCGTGATGCCTCTGGATACGCTCAATTGCGGGGCTGGAGATTTGGTACGGCAGATTTGCGACCACGTGGGTCGCATCCTCCGGCCAACTAACCTCCAAGGCATCGGCGTGAAGCACCTCAAGGCGTCCATCTGCGTCCCCGAAGACGCGTTGCAGGTGGGCCACCGCCTCGTCATCTACCTCGAAGGCGGTCACTGAGGCCCCTGTCCTCAGCAGAGCCATTGTCAGCGATCCGGGTCCAGGACCAATCTCAATGACGTGCGAATCTGGTCCCAGCGGGGCCTTTGAGGAAGCGAGAGAGACTGATCTAGAGATGACCGAGTCATCGATGAGGAAGTGTTGACCGAGCTCCCTTCTGGGTCTGATTCGGTCTCTCAGCAGGTCTACTAGGAGCCGTGTGTCCAAATCATCCATGGTCCCACCCCAATCACATCTCGGAGCGGACTAGGATATCGAGCAGTCGGGGGGTCTGGGCATCGTCCTCCATCTCCATGACATAGCGCTCCGCCAGCAATCTGGCCGAGTCGATGCCACAGGCCTCGTCAACTGCAGCGAAGTCGCTCCATCCGGAAATCCCGCGAAGTTGGACCATCTGCAGCGCCTTCGAGTTCCCGATACCAGGAAGCAACTGGAAGGCGTGGTACTTCAGTGACATCGGGCCGGCGCTGTTGTAGAATCCCAAGTGCTTCTCGGAGTTCTCCGAGATGGTTGCCAGTACGGCTTCGGTCAGTTCCCCAATTGCTGCTGGAGTCAGGTCTCGGTGCCTGATTTCGGAGAAGGGGCCAATTGATTCCGAGTCGGCTGCTATTCTCGAGCCTTTGGACACCTCCACAGACTCGTTCACTCGAGCGCGGACCAGATGCATCGATGGTTCGGTGAGGCCGTTTATCTCGTGCCCCATGGGACGTCTGTCCTGTAGGTCCAGAACCCTGATATGAGTCTCGGATTCATACGGCCCAGGGCCTTCCTCCTCGGACTCGTCAGGGCCGCCTAACTGCATGTCTCTCGGGTTGTTCAGAGCGGTTCCCCCCCTTGAATGAAATTGTTGGCGAAAAGCGCCGAAAAGCAACATCAAAGGACGTGCTGGCGGATTATTGTGATGAGTTCCTCAATCTCTGGGGTGTCCATCGCAATTCTCTTGCTAGCGATGACCACCCTGACGTCTGCCACAACCATGGGGCAGAGTTCAGCCAGTTTGGCGCAGATCTCAGGATGTGGTGCGAGTTTCTCGTTCTCCATCAGCGCGTCACGCAGCCCCCTGAAGACCTCTGGGTCTGTCTTCCTGCCGCCGCGATTGTCGCTGGCCGCCCACTGAGCGTGCCCGAGCGCCATGAGTTGTTCGTAGGAGAGTTCGCCACGGCGCTCATTCGCCTGTTCCAGCAGATCGCGGACGGTGGCGAAGTCGACGTACTCCTTCTCAGACATTGTAATCACTCACTCGATGGGTCTGAGGTGCTCAGGCCTGGCCACCACGGTCTTCTGCATGTCGCCGTCCGAGACCGAGATGACGTATGCACGTCCCTGAATCCCGGCGATTATCCCGGTCTTGCCTTGGAAGCG
>CAZSPJ010000159.1:0-1989 GCA_964608795.1 uncultured Candidatus Poseidoniales archaeon
TCAGCACGAAGGGGGCTACAGTAGAACCCGAGCCCTTCGGGTAAATCAGTACGGTACCCTCGATTGAATGCCCGTCCAAAGGATGGCCGGGCTCCTCGATGAATCCGGTGTCGCAGTTGACGTAACCGAGGTAAGTAATCGGAACGTCGGTCACCAGCGCCTTTCCTGAGACCACCCACTCGCTCTGACTGGGTATTCCTCTCCCGCTGGATTCGTATTCACCACGGCGTTGTGTCTTAGCGGATGGCATCGACTTGGCAACCCCGGAACCCAGTACCGGGCGCTCGCCGGAAAGGAGCGTTTGGTCGAAGGCGTGAGCGACGCACTGCTCGATGGTGGCGACGCTTGTTGGCATCCGGTTGAGGCCGCTGGTCAGATAGTGTTCGGCCTTCAGTGAGTTGGTCAGTAGATGGTTGTAGCGCGAGCGGTTGTACGGCGTCACCTCGGGGCAGGTGTCGCGTAGCACTAGGGCCCCTGCCTCCTCAAGCACGCCTAGGGTGCCATCAGCAGAGATTAGATCGTGGTTGTGACCACTCATGAAGACCCATAGCCGTTGGTCCGGGATGGCCTCATCCAGTTCCATCCTCGCCCTGACGGCAGCGGCGGTGGTGCGAGCCTCGCCGACGCTAGCCTGCGGACAACCTATGACCACCAAATCGACCTGTCCCCTAGGTGCGAGCTCGCGATAGCGCTCGGCGAGGTCATCCTCGGTGAAGGTCAACTCTCCCAGGTAGCCCTCCACGGCTGGCGCATCAGCGGTGTGGCCGTCTGCCCAGAGCAGAGGGCAGCCGTAGTTGGCCGCTGCAGCGGTGAGAGCCTTGCGCATCTCAAAACTGGCCCACTCAGGCAAGCCGGTGATGCGTGGCATCGGGCCCCAAGGCAGGTCCCACTCGGGGCGGACCTGCTTGCCAATCCAGTCCCCGAGCACGCTCCAGTCGGTCGGGTCCGACATCACGCACTCGACATTGACAAGGATGTTAGGTACACGGTTCTCGGCAAGGTGAAGGCCCCACTTGGGTGCCCATCCAGTGAGAGCGGTTGCGAGAGCTGAGAGGCCGGACTCGCGGTTGGTGACGAGCGAGGTGTATGAGTTGGAGAAGCAGACCGCGTTTGACTCCGCCCACGAACCGATGCCTTCGTCCGCCTCAATGCCCCGGTCATAGGGAGTGCAGGACAGTATGGCATCTATCCCGAGCTCGGAGTAGGCGTGGACAATCTCGAACTGCTGCTCTAGGAAGTCGGGGTGGTCGATTCCCATCTCATCCATCCTCTCGTGATCGCACCCAGCCGAATTGAGAGTGGTAGGGATAGTCACCTTGCCCTCAGAGTCGCCTGACAGGTCGGCTAGGAAACGCCTGAGTCCATGCCCCCCTGTAATCACGCTCACGCCTGACACATGGGCATTCTCCACTTCGATGAACTCCGAGGCTCCAGCTGTAGAAGCCAAATCAACGACTAAACGGGCCGCCTTCTGCTTGGTCGGGCCCATCGAGCCGTCGAGCATCGACTCAAGTTGCGAGGGTATTTCCACATCACTTGGTCATAGCGTCGCTCCTTCAATGCGACGCAGGCTCGACCTCGGCCGGCAGACATTCAGTAGTATTCGAAATTAGCAGGGAAGAATCAGAAGATGTTTTTCGTCATTCATTAAATACGGATTATTTCATCCGAGATTCATGGCAGTGGCTAGTGCCCCAATCGAACTCGCAGCACTAACACTGATTCTGGCCCTCCTCGGGGGTCTTCCTCCCATACTCAGTAAGATCAAGGAGAATCAGGAGACCCTAAGGAGAATCACGGGAATTGCATCGGGAATCCTGCTAGCTTCTGCCCTTCTTGTTGTCATTCCCGAGGGTTTTGAACTGGCCACGGGGGAACATGAAGAGAGTGGTGAAGAGGAAGAGGGAGTTGGTAATCTGCTAATCGGGGGGGCAGTCTTAGCGGGCTTCCTGATGATGCTGATTCTCGAAGGTTCAGGCATAGGTCATG
>CAZSPJ010000160.1:0-1977 GCA_964608795.1 uncultured Candidatus Poseidoniales archaeon
ATCCGGCTTTTAACCGGACGGCCGTGGGTTCAAATCCCATCAGGCCCGCCTGACAGCGCCACAGGCTCACGGTTTTTGCTAGGCAGGGGGGCGCGAGATGGCAGTGAAAAGTTCTACGAAAAAGCGCCTCATGGAGCTCGGGGTTTCCGAGACTCACGCGCACCGGCTGGCCGATGATGCGAACATGGATGCTATCAAGCGCATGACCGTAGATCAGGTCGCCAAGAAACTCGAACTCGAAACTGGCGACACCGATCTCGACAACGTGATGGCAGTCATTAGGGAGCAGATGGCTTCGCGCAAGAGGACACGCACCGGCAGGATAACCATCTCTAGGAAAGCCATGCTCGATGCCGATATTCCTCAAGGTGATGACAGGTTCAACGTACTCAACCACATCCTAGTCCCGCACCACGAGTTGATCCCTCATGAGGAGGAGGAGGCCACGTTGGCTCCATGGGGTCTGTCTCAGAAGAACGCCGACGGCACCACCCGTCTGGCCAAGGAACTGCTCCCTAAGATACTCATCACCGACCCCGCAGTGCAGGCTATCAAAGAAGCAATCGAGCAGGACGACGACGAGCTTCCGGCTGGCTGGCTCGCAAACAGGGTCGTCAGAGTAGTCAGGTTCAGCCGATCGGCAGGTTCCAGCACGGCGTATAGGTTGATCGTGGAGAGCGCTTGAGGTGAGAAGATGAAGGAGATAGTTGAGAGTTACTTCAAGCAGAGGAGCCTCGTCAACCACCAGTTGATGTCGTATAACGATTGCATTCCATCTGGCGATGGTCGCCTTAGCAGGATGGAGAAGATAGTTCGTAGCATCAGGATAGGGACCGACGAACCAGTCGAAGACCTGCCCGGAGGCGAGGAGGCGGGAGGCTGCATCAAACTCGACGTGCTCGACAAGGAGATTATAGTACGCCTCAAGGGAATCCGACTGGGACACCCGACCATCCGCGAGGCTAACGGTGCCGAACACCCCGCGACTCCTCTGGAATGCAGAATCCGCAAGCTAACCTACTTCTCGCCCGTGTACATGGACTTCCGAATCTACAGGGACGACATAGATGGCCCACCAGATGGCGGCCTAGGCTACATTGAGGAGGAGGGCGTCCACATAGGCAACCTCCCGATTATGGTCCGCTCGGCTCGGTGCAACTTGCACTCCGACCACATCGATGAGAACAGGAAACTATCCCCTCAGACTTCAGCCGAGGATGCTGAGTACCTGACACAGCTCCTCCGAAAGTTGGGCGAGGACCCCCTCGACCCTGGTGGCTATTTCATCATCAATGGCACCGAGCGCGTACTCATCTCGATGGAGGACCTGGCCCCCAACAGAGTCACCGTAGAGAAGAACAAGAAGTATGCCCACGAGACCGAGGTCGCCAAGATTTTCTCACAGCGCGACGGTGTGCGCAAGCCGCTCAACGTGGAGAAGAGACGTGACGGCATGCTGATGGTCAAGATTCCAAGCGCGGGTACCACGCCAATCCCAGTCGTGCTCCTGATGAGAGCGCTAGGGATGGAGAACGACAGGGAGATATTTGCGTCTATTGCAGGACCCGTCGAGGCGATGAAGTACACCGTCGCCAACCTCAACGACGTCAAGGACAACGATGAGTACGGCGTTGAGACGGAGGAGGAGGCTGTCGCTTGGCTCGAGAAGAAATTCGCAGCCGGGCAGCAGAAGGAGTACCGCGAGTCCCGCATCCAGAATCTGCTTGACAAGGAACTTCTCCCTCACCTCGGTTCCTCGGACGAAAACCGAGAGAAGAAGGCCATCTTCCTCGGTCGTATTGTCAGGCAGGTCCTAGAGATGGCCATCACTAACCGCGATCCGAACGACAAGGACCACTACGCCAACAAACGCGTCAGACTCGCCGGTGATCTGATGGAGGACCTGTTCAGGGTTAGCCTGCAGCAGTTGGCGAGGGATCTCAAGTACCAGCTCGAGAGGCATCACAACCGCAAGCG
>CAZSPJ010000161.1:0-1969 GCA_964608795.1 uncultured Candidatus Poseidoniales archaeon
CAACCACGATGACGCCCTCCATTCCCTCGACGCCGTCCATGCTGCTGAGGAGCTGGTTGACGACGCGATTCATGACATCCGAACCGGACCCATCGCTAGATCGTCGCATGCTGGCTATACTCTCGAACTCGTCAAGGAACACGATTGACGGACTTGACTGCTTAGCCTTCTTGAAGACCTCGCGGACGGCCTTCTCCGACTCCCCTACCCACTTCGAAATCAGTTCCGGGCCCTTGATGGTGATGAAATTCGCCTTGGCCTCGTTGGCTATCGCCTTGGCGATTAGGGTCTTGCCGGTTCCAGGTGCTCCAAACAGGACGATTCCCCTCGGAGGGTTGATTCCGAAGTGCTCGAACATCTCGGGTCTTGTGAGCGGCCACTCGATACTCTCCTTCAGCCTCTCCTTGACCTCCTCGAGACCGCCGACCTGATCCCAAGAGACCTCGGGTATCTCAAGGTAGATCTCACGCAGCGCGCTCGGCTCAATCTCCTTGATGGCCTGCCGGAAGTCAGACATCCTGACCTCCATCTTCTCCAGTACCTCAGGGGGAATATGCTCCTCGTCGAGGTCGATCTCCGGCAGATACCTGCGTAGTGCCTTCATCGCGGATTCCCGGACAAGCGCAGAGATGTCTGCGCCGACGAAGCCGTAGGAGTTATCCAGCAGCCAATCGACCTCAAAGTCGTCGCTAATCGGCATTCCACGGGTGTGGATTCCGATGATTTCGGCACGACCGTTCTTGTCTGGCACGCCAATCTCGAGCTCGCGGTCGAAGCGGCCGGGGCGTCGCAGAGCTGGGTCGATGGCGTCGCGGCGGTTGGTGGCTCCGATGACGACGACGTTGTCGCGTCCCTGCATCCCGTCGAGCAGGGTCAGCAGCTGGGCCACGACCCTGCGCTCGACCTCGCCGGTCACGTCCTCACGCTTGGGTGCGATGCTGTCCAATTCGTCGATGAAGATGATGGCTGGGGCGTTGGCTGCGGCCTCGTCGAAAATCTCCCTGAGCTGCTTCTCGCTCTCACCGTAGTACTTGCTGATTATCTCGGGGCCGTTGATTGAGGTGAAGTGGGCGTTGGTCTCCGACGCCACGGCCTTCGCAATCAGGGTCTTGCCAGTCCCAGGGGGGCCGTGTAGCAAAACGCCTCTAGGGGGGTCGATTCCCAGACGCCTGAACAGAATAGGGTGCTTCAGTGGCAGCTCAATCATCTCACGGACCTTCTGGAGCTGATCCCCGAGGCCGCCGATGTCCTCGTAGGAGATGGTCTGGACCTGCCCGCTCTCCTCCTCGTCGATTGGTTCCTCCTTGATCACGATCTCAGTGTCGGGGAGAACCTGCACGATGCCCTTCGGATTGGTTGAGACGATGGCGAAGGGCAGAGCTTCGGCGAACAGCGTCATACCTGGGATGAATATGCGGTCGCCGGCTACCACCGGGCGCTTGTTGAGGCCGCGGCGGGCGAAACCCTCGATGCCCGGGCCGAAGCGGACCTTCTGCTGTTTTGCCATCACCGGGCTAAGCACCAGGCGCTGGCAGGGTTGAGTCTCGACCTTGGTGATGCTGACCCGGTCACCTAGACTCACACCGGCGTTCTTCCTGATGATCCCGTCGATTCTGATAACGCCCAGATTAGCGTCCTCAGGACGGCAGCGCCAGACGATGGCTGCTGTGCTAGACTCGCCGGCAATCTCGACGATGTCTCCTGGCTTGAGATTGAGCTCATTGTCGAAGGGGACGCGTGCACGGCCGTGACCGACATCGCTTGGGATAGCCTTAGCCACCCTAAGAGTCAATGATTCAGGAGAGTCTTCCGACACAACACATACCCCACAGGTGAGCGGGGAGGGTCACCGGGGGTATCTAAGGGAGACGGATTCTCACTTTCCCTTAGAGGCATATGTTATCGGAACGAAGAGGGCGGATGAGTAGGATTCATGGCGTAAGGGCGATTCGCGTGGACCATGCCCCAT
>CAZSPJ010000162.1:0-1943 GCA_964608795.1 uncultured Candidatus Poseidoniales archaeon
CGGGCCGGGAGGTTCATGTCCACGAAATCCGCTCAGATAGTGGGGCTCGCTTCGATGGTGACTTCCAAGGCATAGAGAACTGGACCAGTGGCTCTGACTTCTTCGATGAAATGCGAGAGTGGGGCTTAGACCCAGATGAGTTCAAATCCGATGCTTTCGATGTAATCGACCTAGTCCACCCAGACGACGAGATAACTCAACCACGAACCTCAGGAGTTGCTTTCCGAGTAGTAGAGCGTGGGACTGCCGAGCACTGCATCGACCAGGGCTTCAAGCGGATGGCGCTCGATGCGGGGGCAGAGATCCATTACGACACCCGCAGGGAACCCGGGGACTGCCAAATCGTCGCTGCCGGTCCGAAGGAGTCCAGCGCGGTGGCCTTTGGAGAGATCTTCCACACCAGCCACCCCAATCAGGTCACCTTCCAACTGAATGACAAGCTGGCGCCGGGGGCCTACTCCTACCTCATCATCATCGATGGCATAGGTCTGATCTGTACCTGTCTGTGGCGGCAGCAGAAGAAGACTTCGCGCTACCTCAACGAGACCATAGCATGGTATGAGCAGCACTACGACCTGAATCGCAGACCTATCAAGAGGGTTGGTGGCAAAGGCGACTTCTCGCTGCCGGACAAATACGTCCACGAGGGCCGCTACTATGTGGGCGAGGCGGGTGGTCTGCAGGACTTCATGTGGGGCTTCGGCATGAGGTACGCGGTCACCAGTGGTGTACTGGCAGCCAGAGCAGTTCTCGGTGAGTGCGACTATGAGAGTGAGGTGCGCAGGCGCCTCGTTCCACTGGTCAGGGCCAGTGCCATCAACCGCTTCATGATGAACAGAGTCGGTAATCGCGGATTCAAGATGGTTGCCAATCACTGGATGCGAGATCAGCGCAGGAAGGGGGACGGTCTCGCGTTCATGCGCTGGATGTACAAGCCGGGACTAATTCGGAGAATGCTGTGGCCAATGGTCAGGCTCGGCATGCTCAGGCGCAAACAACTCGCAGACGGGAGAATGGTTAGTCGAATGCCATTCAGGAAGGCTCTTTCTAGGGACATCTGGGAGCCGAGCGAGAGAGGCGAAGAGATTGCAGAACAGTGGAGTCTCATTCGCAAGGGCGGAGGCAAGACCTCCTTCAACGAGAGTGACGCCTAAAGGCGTCCATCCTGCTCCGTTTGATTGATATGGCGGCCCTCAGTGGGGCGAGCATGACCTCTTGGCCCGAAATGGAGCCGATGACAAACAATCTTGTGAACTACGGAGTAACGGACAACGGAATAGCCGTCATCGAGCTGTGCTCCGATTCAGCCGGTGACCCGTTGACTGAGGGGAAAACTCCGGTCAACACGTACACTCACGCGATGATGCGCGACATCGACGAGGCTGTGCTGAAGGCTCGCTTCGATGATGATGCGACTGTGATTATGCTGACTGGACACGGTGAGAAGTTCTTCTCAGCAGGAGCCAGCATCAGTATGCTTGATTCTGTCAGTCCTGGATTCAAGTATTTCTTCTGCCTTCACGCCAACGAGACCCTGAGCAGGCTTGAGCAGACCCCCAAGCTCGTTATCGCGGCCCTCAACGGTCACGCCGTCGGAGGCGGCCTCGAAATTGCCATGGCGGCCGACATCCGAATCGGTCGCAAGGACTCTGGGCAGGTCGGTCTGCCCGAGGTCTCCTTAGGCGTCCTCGCAGGTACCGGCGGGACCGCCAGACTGTCTCGTCTGGTCGGTAAAGCGAAGGCAATGGAGATTATGGTCACTGGACGTAAGTTCTCGTATGAGGAAGCTAAGGAAATGGATCTAGTTCATGACGTCTGGGCCGGTAGCCTCGACGAGTTTCGCCAGGACATCCTAGACTACGCTGGCCAGTTCACCCTACCCTATGCTGCCAGCAAGGCAATTGGGAACATCAAGCGCAGCGTCCAGAGCGGCATGGAGATAC
>CAZSPJ010000163.1:0-1939 GCA_964608795.1 uncultured Candidatus Poseidoniales archaeon
ATCCCTGAGTCAAGATACTCAAAGGCCATGTTGTAGGCCTCGGGAACTCCTCTAATCTGTCCATGTGCATTAGAGTGGTAGTCCAATGAGCCAGCTAGATTGCCGATTGGGACTTCGGGGAAACCGCCATCGAAGTACACGACCCCCGATCCATCAATCGGCCCGCTTTCCAATTGCACTCCCCAAGGGTGCCAAGGAGAAGATTGCAGGTTCGAGATTCCCGCTGTCCTAACAGCCCTGTCGCAACTCAAAGTCGATACTTGGAAGTCATTCATCGAAGTGATGTAGAGCATTTGGAAGGGTTGAATCAATCCCTCGAGACCATTCTGGTGGTAAGGCAAGAAAGTCTCAGCATCTAGGGAATCCCATATTGATTGCATTGCGGCAATCAGGATTCCCCTATCATTCCTAGAAGGGTATGCTATGCTCTCGGCAAAGAGCATCTCAAAGGTGATGTAGTGAGTTGACCTCTCTATCTGCTGGGAGAAAGAGGAGCCTCCGACCCAAAGTACCCCGCGATCCACTTCAGGAACCATACTCATCAGAGCGGGTCCACGCAGACCTCCGAACGAGATTCCCCAATAATCAACATTTGATCCATCTACTAAATTGATGTCTTCGTGGACGAACTCTTGAAGCTCAGCACACACACCAGTAAATGTTCTAATCATGGCTAGGTTGTTGACGATTGACTGCATGTGACGTTCATGTTGGTGCTGGAAGTACTCGACATTGATTAGCGAGTAGGTCAGAGCATCGAAATCGCCATCAGCACTCCACCCCTTCCAATCAGTCGCTATCATTACTCTACCAGTTAAATTGGCGAAGTCCCGACTCCCGCTGGCCATCCCATCTCCGTCACCCATGAATCCGTGACCTAGGACAGTCAGGAGCCCCGAACGCCCATCATCAGCAAGAACCTGCGGGATGAGGATAGTGAAGACCACTTCTCTGAAATCGATAAACTCAGGAGCACCGCTTGAATCCCTCCGCATTGCTGCAGGGGGGTAGTCTGACTCCATGTATTGAGGCGTACTGAATGTCCCCCGAATAAGTCGGAAAGTGGAGTTGTCCTCGCCGTAGTCGTCGACGACCTCGGTGATGTTGCAACCTACTCCATCGTCTCCAAGCCTCTGGGATGCATCATCGCGCATGGAGACCATGTCTTGCAGGATGGAAGCCGTTGAAGCGGTATGGAAGAACCACGCAGCCTGCAGACTAGTCCTCTCTGCGCCCGCGTCGCCTAGGGCGTCAAACAGTCCTTCGTACTGGGCTCGCTGGGACTCAATTTGCGGTGAGTCGGTAGTCAGGCTGTCTCTTAGTGCGACGAAAGCATCGGAACCCTCAATCGAATTACCCTCTGAATCTACTAGATTTCGGTACGCAACACCATAGGATGCATCGTGGTCGAGACCGCGAACTGGCCGGACATAAACGAAGGTCGGCTCGTCATCTTGACTCCTCATGTCGATTTCGACCCAATGCGGCAGGAGTTCTCCCGTATCGAGGTTCATCAGCAATGTGCCGTGCGCTGGGTCAAGGGAGTCTGCGATGCTGTACTGGCCAGCCATGCCGGAAACGTCTGGAGTGGACTCGAATGTGGTGAATATCTGAGTGGAGGGACTGTAGCCGTCCAGCCTGTTAATCATATGGAACTCATCAGATGGTCCTGAGCCTGAATCGGGAATCGCCTCACCCGGTATATGCAACCTGTAACCCGTTGCCGTAGCTTCGTCATCAACAAGGAAAGCAGGAGCTGGGAATGGAAGCATGCAGTGGTGCGGATTGATATCGTCGCAGAATTCTGATTGCGAGACCAGCCTCACATCTGGCCCCGGTTCCGGTTCGGGCTCGGAGTATGTACAGGATCTGTCGGACACAGTAGCATCTGGATTGTAGTTCTCTGCAGACTGGTCCATGCAACCCGCAATCTCCTCAG
>CAZSPJ010000164.1:0-1933 GCA_964608795.1 uncultured Candidatus Poseidoniales archaeon
ATCCCATCCGCTCAAATTGGTATGTAATATTTTCGGGATTGGCCAGGCAGGGCTCTAATTTTGCATTGGTATGAATCTTACATGAATCAGGGTTCAAAGCATCAAGAAAGCTGCCTCCATCTTCAGGATACTCTTTAAGGAACAAACGGTCATAAAGGCGTATTTCCGCTTCAATAGCGTGGGGTACACTAACCCAGTGCAGCGTTCCTCTCACCCTTCTTCCATCGGGTGAATTACCGCCCCTGGTTTCCGGGTCATAGGTGCAGTGGATCTCAATCACTTTCCCTGACTCATCCTTGATCACATGGGTACAGGTCACAAAATAGGCGTATCGAAGCCGCACTTCCCGCCCCGGTCCTAGGCGAAAAAATTTTTTAGGCGGATCTTCCATAAAGTCTGCCCGCTCAATATAGATTTCCCTGGAAAAAGGAAGGTTCCGTGTACCTGCTTCGGGATCTTCAGGATTATTGATCGCTTCCAGCATTTCCGTCATTTCTTCAGGGTAATTTGTAAGCACGACTTTAAGGGGATCCAACACTCCTAGAACACGGGGTGCTTTCTTATTCAATTCTTCCCGGAGAGAATTTTCAAGTCGGACCACGTCAATAACAGAATCACGCTTGGTTATGCCCACGCCTTCTGCAAAATTTCGAATCGATTCAGGTGTGTATCCCCTGCGGCGCAACCCAGAGAGAGTAGGCATTCTTGGATCGTCCCAGCCATCCACATGATTCTCATCCACCAGTTGTTTCAGTTTACGCTTGCTTACAACAGTAAAATTTAAGTTCAATCGTGCAAACTCGATCTGCTGCGGGTGATAAACACCCAGCTGATCCAGATACCAGTCATAGAGCGGTCTATGGTCTTCAAACTCCAAAGTGCAGATGGAATGGGTAATCATCTCAATAGAGTCTTCCAAGCCGTGGGCCCAATCGTACATGGGATATACGCACCATGTATCTCCTGTTCGATGATGGGACGCATGCAAAATTCGATAAATGACCGGATCACGCATATTAAGGTTCGAGTGGGACATATCAATCTTGGCCCGCAGTGTTTTTACACCATTATCGAACTCCCCATCTTTCATACGCTGAAACAGGTCCAGGTTCTCATCCACGCTGCGGCTACGGTATGGGCTTTCCTGGCCCGGTTTTGTGAGGGTTCCACGACAGTCCTTAATTTCATCTGCTGTCTGATCACAGACGAAGGCCTTTCCATCCCCGATTAACTGGATCGCATACTCATACATCTGATTAAAATAGTCGGAAGCATAGTATAAGCGGTCTTCCCAGTCGAAGCCCAGCCATTTAACATCTCCAATGATGGATTGGACGTATTCATCTTCTTCCTTAACCGGATTGGTGTCATCAAACCGGAGATTACATTTTCCGTTATTTTTCTCTGCCAACCCGAAGTTCAGACAAATAGACTTTGCGTGGCCAATATGCAGGTAGCCATTTGGTTCTGGGGGAAATCTGGTATGAACCCGGGTATCCCATTTCCCGGATGCATTATCATCATCAATGATCTTTTGAATAAAATTTGTTTGTTCGCTTGTATTTTTACTCATACGCTAAAATTTATTTAAGGCAATCCTTAACCTGCTGAGAGTTATTTCTTTTCCAAGTAAAACCATGATCTCAAACAGAGATGGCCCATTTACATTCCCGCATAGGGCCAGCCTTACAGGTTTCATCACTGTTCCAAATCCAAGATCGTTTGTTGCCATATAATCCTTAAACAATGTTTCCAATTCTTCCGCCTTCCCAATAGAGATTGAATCCAGGATAGATATTACGGATTCAATGATCTCTGGTGTATCATGTTTCCATGTCTTTCTTAAATCAATTTCATCAAACTCAGATGGATCATTGAAAAAATATCCGGATTGGTCCATCAGATCTACTAATGATTTAGAACGATGTTTCAT
>CAZSPJ010000165.1:0-1925 GCA_964608795.1 uncultured Candidatus Poseidoniales archaeon
GACTCGTCAACTGCGTTCAACCAAGATGCTGCGCAGCACTATAGAGAGCCTTGGCGAGCACTCCAGTTTCGAGCCTGTCCGCTACACTAAGAACTCCAGCGGCATCCCAGTCCAAGGGAAATCGGGGCTGAGTTACCTAGTAATCCCCAGTTGGACCCATAACAAGTTCGTTGTTGAAGCCGTGCCTAATTGGGAGAGTCTAGCAAGCGCCAGAGCCCATGGGATACAGATTTGCATCGATGTCAGTGGCCTGCATGACGTCCCAGCCGGCGATTTCGCGGTATCCTACCTGCTCCATCTTAGAGACGATTTAGGTTCGCGCAAGATGATTCACACCATTGGCTCACTCCTCCACGCTGCAGAATCGACCGCTCATAGCAAGGATGACAGTTCGGTGTTCGCCTGGTGGGAGGAGGTCGGCGAGAACTTCGCCAACCTCGCTGATATGGAGCCGGACGATTGGGAAGAGGAGGACTTTGAGGAGATGGAAGAGGAGGTCTTTGAGGAGATTGTCGAAGACGAGCCCGCCCCACTTGACGACTTTGAGCTGCCACCACCGGGCGATTACCAAGCTCTACAGGATATGCTCGAGCGACTCAGTAGAGATGTTCAACAGCTACAGGAGGGTTCGGACTAATGGCCGAATGCAGGGGCTGCGGGGTCTCCTGCAGTAGAAATTGGTGCGACATCTGCCGGATTGTCGTGCCTCACATCACCGGACAGGACTCCAGCATGATAGAGGGCAGTAACGCTGTTGAAGCGGTCAGAGATGAACTCGGCCATCCAGATAGTAGGCCCAATCGAATCTGGAGCGCCATACGTCGAATGGACTCACCAGAGGCGGACTGGGCGACAAGGACTCAGCCGTACGATGACATCGACAGAATCTCCGGACCTCCCCCTCCATGGGAGATTGATGGAGAGGACATAGATCTGATGGGCTCAGGTTCTGTTACCGAAGCCGACACGGATAGACTGAGGAGGCTGCAGAGGGGCGGTATACTGCCTGACGGCAGTCACCTATGCTGGGCTGACGGCAGGTTCACTCTCGACGGTATCACGGTCGAGGTCCCCTATCGCGGGCTCAGCAAGCTGCTGAAGCGGAAGCGTGGACTCGAGGATGTGGACTGGAAGAAGCTCCTGCTGTCAGTCAGTCTGGCCAACAAGAGGTTTCGCAGCCCTAGAGACCACCGCAACAACCGCGTAGGCAGTGAGACCACCGTACATCCGGTCGCCCTGATGCGCGAAGGCCTACGCTCAACGGCGATGAACGCCTACAGGTTCGGGTACTTAGGTATGGGAAGGAGAAGGATGCCGGAGAGGAGAGAATACAACCAGAAATGGTTCGAAGGGGCCTCTTGGATGGATGCCTGGGGCGATAATCGCCAAGTCTTCAACGGCGACATCGACGACATGGTGGTACCCACTGCGCTGTTCATCAAGAATGGTAGGCTGCAACTTCGCGTCAGAAGGCCCGGAGGCTGGCGGCGTCTTGAGCTCGCGAGTCATCCCGCGATGTGGGCGAAGATTGTGACTTGGGCGCTCTCACCGCCCAACAGCAAGCACCAGAGGAGGCTGCGATGCGTGCAACAGAGTCTGTTCGCGGACACCGAAATCGAGATGATATCGAAGCCGGACCGAAACGGCATCCAGATGCTCAGGGGGGTCGTCACAGACAACGACAACGTTGAGTTGGATTCATCCTCCGGAGGAGGTTTTCGCGTCAGGGGCAGTTCGGGCGCCATGTACCGAGTGGTACCGGGTGTCGGCGGTCACAACACCAGATTCGTAGTTAGAGGCATCGGCAACGCACCGGCAGATGGCGAGGGGGGCGAACTGCCGCCTTGGATGCGCCGGGACAGACCGCCTATTTGCGTCGTTGAGACTCCTCAACTTCGCAGGCTGGTCATCGGCGACGCCCTTAG
>CAZSPJ010000166.1:0-1917 GCA_964608795.1 uncultured Candidatus Poseidoniales archaeon
GCCACAGTCAATACAGCAGAGGCTATCGCAACTCCATACTCTCCAGGGTTTAGTTTCTCAACCTCGTAACCTACTCCTAGGGCCCCCACAGTGTGTGCGGCAGTATTCAGAGTAAGGATGGCGGTAATTGGGCGTTCAGGATCTTCCTTGTACGATATCCAAATTTTACCAATCTTCTCATTGGCATCGTACATTGCTCGAATATGTCCTTGAGTTGTAGACAATAGAACTGCCTCAAGTATACTGCATAAGAACGATGCAACCAATGCCAGTAGAGCATAGGAAACAACTAGGGTATAATCACTCAATTCTGTTGCCTCTTAGAGTTCATCCATGAATATGGACGATACAACCGGTATACACGATGTGCTGCTCCAGACCGGGCGATGGGCGATGATGACATAAATATGTGGCTCCGCGAATCGTACGTAGGGGACGCCATATGGAGTACGTTGCGATATTCATGGCTTGGCCATATGCAAACGGGCCATTGCACCTAGGTCATGTAGCTGGCAACTGCCTCCCTGCGGATATCCAGTACAGGTACGAGCGAGCACGGGGGCGTAGCGTACTGATGTG
This sequence comes from uncultured Candidatus Poseidoniales archaeon, assembly GCA_964608795.1. Classification (GTDB taxonomy): domain Archaea; phylum Thermoplasmatota; class Poseidoniia; order Poseidoniales; family Thalassarchaeaceae; genus Thalassarchaeum. The sequence goes on from CAZSPJ010000166.1 coordinate 580, forward strand.
CAGTGGTTCCGACGAACACGGCACCCCAATTACCCTAACAGCCGAACAGGAAGGTGTTTCACCCCAGAAAATAGTAGACAGGTTCCATGAGATGAACAGTAAGGCACTAACTGATTTGGGTTGCTCCTGGGGAGTAAATATCGACTCGCGGGGTGTGGAATTTGGCGGGACGTTATACAACAGAACTTCCGATCCTAGACACAAGCAATTGGTCAGAGAGGTATTCACTCAACTACTCGAGTCCAATTTGATGTCTTCAGAAATCATGCAGCAGTATTGCTCAATTTCAGATGATGGGGCAGTGAGATTCCTGCCTGACAGATATGTGGAAGGTGACTGCCCAGTATGCTCATCATCAGGTGCTAGAGGAGATCAATGCGACGAATGTGGGGCCACTTACGAAGCAAACGAACTAGTTAATCCACGTTCTAAACTCAATCCCAAAGCAAGTATCGAAATTAGAGATACAGAGCACTTATTCTTCCGGTTGGACCTGTTTCAAAAATCCCTTGAAGCACACTATGAGGAGCGCAAGGGAACTTGGAGACCCAATGTGCGTGCGATGACCAAGAATTGGTTGGACATGGGACTCCGCCCGCGTGCTGTAACTAGGGACATAGAGTGGGGAATCGAACTGCCTCTAGAAGGTGAGGAGTGGGACTCAAAGCGGGTGTATGTATGGTTTGAGGCTGTACAGGGGTACTACACATGCGCTCGTATCTGGGCTGAGGAGCATGCTGCTAAGGCCGAGCACCCTGATGGCAATGATGCGTGGGGGCGGTGGTGGAAGATATCCGAAGATGGACGGGAGCCGAAGCATATCTACTTCATGGGGAAGGACAATATTCCCTTTCACACCATCATTTGGCCTGCAATCATAATGGGTATGAATGCGGCCAATTCTGATGATGCAATTACACATTTACCAATCCCAGGTCACCTTGCACTGGAGAATAATGTTCCAGCTAACGAATACTTGATGCTACAAGGCGGGCAATTCAGCAAAAGCCGGCGGCATGCTGTATGGCTACCATCGTTCCTGAGTAGATTCGATCCCGATACACTGAGGTACTATCTCTCGATAAACATGCCAGAAGGACATGATACTGATTTCAGATGGGATGAGTTCGTTGACAGAGTCAATAACGAGTTGATTGGGACATATGCAAATTTTGTCCACAGAGTGATGACACTAACGCATAGATTGCCCTCTGACGGGGGCAATCCACTCTCCTCATTCTTTGATCCTACAGATTACCAGGAATATTCATCCAATGTACAGGAACTGATGAATGAAGCCATTCAATCTATGGAGAGGCAGAGATTCAAGGAAGCTCT
>CAZSPJ010000167.1:0-1914 GCA_964608795.1 uncultured Candidatus Poseidoniales archaeon
GCCGCTGCCAGTGCGCCAAGTGCAAGCCGAGGCAGGAGAACCAGCAGAGGCTCATCGAGTTCGAGGAGGAGGTCGCTCGCCTCAGGGTCGAGAAGCCACGAGCCGAGCCGGTAGGTCGTTATGGAATCAGGTTCGATTGGCCGTCTGGCTGCTCAAGCGGAATCCACTCCTTCAGACATCTGAGGAGTGTTGCCGAGGACCTCGGTTCAGCGCTGTGAGCCCCCGGATTACCTATCCGAAGGGGTCAAAGGCGACTCTCCGGTCGCGAATTTATCGAAGACACGGGTAGCCCCGTGATTTCGGTGGTGATTCAATGCAGGGAAATGGTCCCGAGGGAGACGAGCAGAAGCTCGACGAGGAAGATGAGTGGCAACTCTACGCCAGCGCCGGGTACGCCTCGGCAGAGGTCGTCGCACAGTCTGAGGAGGCCGAGGAGGTCGACGAGGAGGAGTGGTTCGACGGTGACGACCTCGTGGTCAATGGCGCCTCGATAGACTGGGACGCGCCACCTTGCCCCGCTCCCCTAGGCGTCGCTCACATCATCAAGATGGGAGCCTGTGACCACTGTCTGCATAGGGTGGCTGGTCGTAGGACCAAGGCCCGTGGGGCCGAGGGTGGCCTGGAGATCCGCGAGGACGCTCACGCAAGGGACCCTGAGATAGCCAAGTTCGGGGCGCCCGAGTTGTGCCCTCTGTGTGAGGACCTGTTCGACGATGTCGGCAACATCGTCAGCAGGGTGATCGAGTCCACTCAAGGCATCGAGCACGGCACTATACAGTTCGGAATCCATCTGCCTAAGGATCTGATTCAGGACGAGGACAGCATCCGCAGTAGGCACGGAGCGCCCGCTTCGAGGCCTCTCAAGGCAGCTTTCGCCGATGCGATACAAGAGCAGTTGTCCGAGCACATGCCTGACATCGAGTTCGTCAAGGAGAAGCCCGACCTGATGATTCTGGTCGACGGCCTGACTCTCAGGGTCGATATCGATATCAGACCGGTTTTTCTCTATGGCAGATATCGGAAGCTCAGTCGAGAGATTCCCCAGACCAGATGGCCCTGCCGGGCCTGCAGAGGAAGAGCGCAGGGCTGCGAGTCCTGTCAGGGCACCGGGCTGCAGTACCCCGACTCCGTACAGGACCTCATCGGTGAGCCAATCAGAGCCGCCTTACAGGCCGAGGACACATCTTTCCACGGCATGGGCAGGGAGGACATCGACGTCAGGTGTCTTGGCTCAGGCCGCCCCTTCGTCCTTGAAGTCAAGAACCCGCAAGTCCGTAAGGCAGACCTCGTGGAACTCGTCGCAGCAGTCAACGAAAACTCCTCAGGGAGTGTGGAGATTGACCAGCTAGACTGGTCCGACAAGAAGCGGATTAGGAGGGTCAAGGAGACTCGCTCGGAGAAGTCCTACACGATTAGGTTCAGGGTCGATGACATCCCGGAAGAGGAGACGGTGATGGAAACTATCTCGGGGCTATCGGGTGTCGTACTGGAGCAGGAGACGCCTAAGCGAGTTTCGCACCGCAGGGCCGCCAAGACGCGAAAGAGGAGGGTTGTCTCAATCAGTGACGTGATAGTCGATGGTGACGAGGTCCAGACGACCCTGCGATGCGAGGCCGGGACTTACATCAAGGAACTCATCCACTCCGATGAAGGCAGAACGGTGCCTTCGGTCAGCGGCGTGCTGGAGAGGGAATGCGAGGTGATTTGGCTCGATGTCGAGGAGATTCACGCCGACTGAGCCCAATGCCCCATCCGAGCCCTTAAGAAGAATCGGCAGGTCGAACGCTTCCGCGACCTACGGTCGAAAGGTGATTTCATGGCCAAGAGAGCACACGGCGCACGTCAGGGTACTCGTAGCATCCTGAAGAAGAGTAAAGCCGAGCGCAGTCGTGTTTTCATCAATCGTGTGATGCA
>CAZSPJ010000168.1:0-1907 GCA_964608795.1 uncultured Candidatus Poseidoniales archaeon
GAAGCTGGAGTCTGGTCGATTGCAGCGTATATGCTGACATAATTTCCTGGAGTGGCTAGTAGGCATGAGTCCTGAGCCATTGCCGACTGGAATGAACCGGGGCTGCATGGTGTCTGTGTTGTTGAGCCACTGCCTGGGACGTAATGCCCAGGTGAGGCATCAATGCACGCAGGCTGCCCGGTGCTTGATTGGTAGGTCCCGGGGGAGCACTGGTACTGGCCAGCCCCGATCTCGACGTCGACTGTCATCGAGGGGTTGCCCACAACGGTTCCATCAACGGTGGAGAACAACCAGACCTGCAGCGTGTACTGGCCGGTCCCGTTCCACGGGGAGACGAGGATGTACAGGTTGGTTTCCGCCGAGAAGTTCGTGTTGTTTGTCGAGGTCTCGTCGTAGGAGGTCGAGTAGCTTGAGTTGAGCAGGTTCAGGGTCTCGTCGTAGATGACGAGGTCGAAGTCGGCTCCCGAGGGGGACGTCAGGCCCACTGTGACGCCATGGTCCTTCGGTACTGCCATCATGTACAGATCCTGCGCGTCGCTGGAGGAGTGTATCGAGCCGTTGTACTGCGCGCTCATAGCTGAGATATTGAACGCCGAGGAGGAGTACGAGCCGGCATCGCCGAAGTTCGGGCTGGTGTAGTTGCCGGCGGAGCTGTTGACGCAAGAGGACTGTCCGAGGTCCGGCTGATAGGTGCCGGCTGAGCACAGAGACTGCGCGGTCGCTTGGTCGGCAGTCACGAAGTTGCCCGCCGATGCATCGTAGCACAACGGATATCCGGCCTCGGGCTGGTAGGACCCAACTGAGCAAGGTGTGTGATAGAGGTCGCCCGACTCTGCGTAGTGCCCGGCCTCTGCCGGACTGCATGCGATTCTCCCCCATGAACCAGGATTGCAGTTCATCCATCTGGAGGGGTTGCTCGGGTACGGGTCGTCCGGAACCGCCACGCCGTCGCCATCGTCGTCGCCCGCCATGTGGGTGTCGAGGGCGTTGACAGTGCCATCACCGTCCATATCCTGGTCCGAGTATGCCACCTCGGCCCCGAGTGTGAAATTCATCGTATGAGGATTAAGGAGAGGATTTGCCGTTCCATCGAACTCGCCGGATTGCTGACCCCAACACTGCAGCGAGTAGTCATTGAGGATCGCGCATGTCGCACCTGCTCCGGCCGAGATGGCGATAGCACTGCTACCAGTGCTCAGGTTGACATGCACTGGGGTGTTTCCATTCACACCATTGCACCCACTGGAAGGGATGACCGAGCTGCACGAGCCGTCGCCCCACTGGCCGTAGGTGTTGACGCCCCAGCAGTTCATCGAGCCGTTGTCGAGGATGGCGCACATGTGGTCAGAGGTCCCATCGATGGCGACTGCAGTCCTGCCAGCGGCGAAGTCAATATGGACGGAACCGTTTGTGACTGCCCCAAACATCGAGGTGACTGTGTAGGACTGACCCCAGCAGTACACGGAGCCGTTCTCGAAGATGGCGCAGGCCCCATAACCTGGAGTAGCTATAGCGACAGCTCGCATTCCTGTCGAGTGATTGACCTCCACTGGCTCATTGCTGTGAGTGGTGGTACCGTCCCCAAGAACTCCGTAGAAGTTGCCTCCCCAGCACTTCACTGCCCCAGTATTCGTTATCGCGCACGTGAAGTCGACTCCAGCAGATATCGCCACCGCAGTGGTGTTGGTTCCCAGATCAACGCTCACGGGCGCGTTCCTGTTTGCGTTGGACCCGTCTCCGAGTTGTCCGACGTTGTTCCTGCCCCAGCAGCTGACTGAGCCGTCGGTGAGGATGGCGCAGTTGTGGGTGTTCCCATCGGATATCGCAGCGGACATACTGGTGCCGAAGTCGACTGTTCCGTTGCTAAGGGAGAAGGAGCCGAGGCCGAGCTGGCCGTAGTTGTTGGA
>CAZSPJ010000169.1:0-1906 GCA_964608795.1 uncultured Candidatus Poseidoniales archaeon
AGTCGCCATTCGTGGAGCTTCAGAATTCCATCAAGAATCTCCTCACTGCTAATCTTACCAGAGTCCTCCATGGCCATCAACACCAGCTCGGTAATCTCCTCGTCGGCGTCGTCACCGAGTACGGCTTCGACTACCTCTGGAATGCCGGCACCCTCGTTGTTCTCCTTGGACTCAGCGAACAGGCTCTCTAGCCTGGCCTTGGCCTCGGATCTATCGACCTCGCTCATTCCTCATCCTCCTCAATTCGGCCGTTGCGTGACAGGGTCTGCGAATCGTCGGTGTAGAAGACAGTCGGCTCTGATGTCCAAGAAGAGAGCGAGCCTTCCGGTTCCAACGAAGCTTCTGGAGACTCGATGTGACGAGTCATCTTGTAGTGGTCGTGCCCTAGGACGACAGCCTTCTGCAACAAGCCGGTGTAGCAGCCGATGGTGTCTCGGTCTGTGGGGCTCCAGTATGCGTCTCGCGGATGGCTGTGAATCCAGAGATTGAATGGCACCTTCGCGCCCTTTGGAGGCGACATCTTGACCTCACCCGATGTGCCGATGTCGATGTAGATCTTGCCCTCGGCGTCGATAAGCACGCTGACCTCTCGGCGAATCTGATCACCAATCTTCCAGATGTCCTGCCATCGTCGATTCTTGGCTAGGCCGGCGATGTGCTCTCGGACGACCCCGGAGTCGTAGTCGCCGGTGTCGATGCATGAGTCGATGAGGTTGGAGGGGTGAATCTTCGGCTTGACGCAGCCCTGAGGTTCTAGTTTCTCCTCGGCCTCGGGAAGTCGGCTGAGCGTGCCGAATGTGATGTTGGCCGTCTGAGCATAAGGAGGCAGGGCAAGGGTCTGTCCTGTCATCCATCGAAGGCTCTGTAGAACCCACTGCGCACCGTGGGCGGCAGCGATTAGGAACCCGAACTCAATGTTGCCCGATGATATCGCATCCTCATGCTGGCACGAGCGAGCCGGCTGGTCCGGTGTCATACTAGTTACGAAATCTGGGTCGACTGAGGAATCGAAGGCGATGTAGCCATCACCTAGACACCTGAGGTCGAGGAAGGTGGTGCCGCTGGAGTGGGCCACTCGACGGGCCGTGGCAGAATCTACTGCTACGACGATTAGGTCGGCGGGCGTCATGTCCGATGCATCTCGCACGTCCCACGGACAGGCCACCAGTCGCAGTCGGTCGCCGGTGAACTGGCAAAGGCTTCGCTCGATGGCAGTGACCTTGTGCATGCCGACATCGTTGTAGTTGAATCTCTGGTGGGCTAGATTCCCCTTGGTGACCTCGTCTGAATCATATACTCTGACAGTTATTCTCTTGGTGGACTCCAGCAACTCACCTCGGTGGAGCGCTGGAACCAGGACTGAACACAGATGACCACCTATGCCACCGGCACCTATGATTGCGATCTCGTAGTCGTAGGTGTCTGTCAATTGTATTGCGTTGATATCGCTATTGCTACTGTTTGTTTGCATAAGACCACCTCACGGTGGTTTCGGTCATTCAGACCTCCTCAGTTACGCTGTATGTTGGGCCCCCCCAGCCGCCGAGGCAGCTGGGAGGGTTTTCGTTGGTCCGGGCCCATCCTGTGGGCGGGTATTGGTGGTAACCTCAGTAGAGACCGCCCACAAGACCTGGAACGATACGAACTGTCGAAATTGTATTCCAGTCTTGCTCAGCCAGTTGTGCAGGTTGCATCAACTGCCCTGAGGCAAAGACCCAGTTGTCACCTCGCTCCTCCACGAGTGCCATGGTCTGGTCTCGTGTTAGCTCGAGTGTATCGTGTCCGTCGGTCGAGGCAATCTCTACTGTGGTCGTTACAGTATTATCCATATTGCATTTCTCCTATTGGTTCACGGCGTTCTAGTGCTGCCCTATTGTATGCCCGGGCGCGGGCATTGAGAGTAGAG
>CAZSPJ010000170.1:0-1891 GCA_964608795.1 uncultured Candidatus Poseidoniales archaeon
ATCACCTTGGCCCCGTAACCGGAGATCGCCGTGAGCCTGTTCTGCCTCTCGAGCTTGAGGACCTCGTAGGACATCCTAGGAATACGGCTGACCAGCCGCTCGAGGTCGATGCTGCTCGGAGAGAGCACGATGACCTCGTGGCCCTTGCCCGCGAGGTGGCGAATCGCGGGCAGGGTCGTGCCATCACCCTCGAGGCTGCTGATGATGAACACGGGCGACCCCCTGCTCATCCTCGCGGACATCGCGTTGGTGACCGCCTGCAGCGGCATCGAGCCCTTGGCCTGAACCGCGGCGAGCCTACTCAGGACCTTGTAGTCCTGCTTGTCGCCGGTCTCAGGGGACAGGTACTCCATCTTCTCTCCGTAAGTCACTAGGGCCACCGAGTCGCGGCGCCGGATGAAATATGTCGAGACAGAGGCTGCGGCTACCGTGCCCATCTCGAGCGGGTTCTTGAGGACGGTCCCGATTCTCGAGACATCTCTGGTGTCGAGGAAGATGAAGACATCCGTGACAGCGTCTCTGGTCTTCTCGTTGACCATCAAATCGCCGGTCTTGGCATACGCCTTCCAGTTGATCGAGCGGAAGGCATCACCTGGCAGGTACTCGCGCAGGGAGTAGAACTCCATGCCCTGCCCTGGAGTCTTGAGGGTGGTCGCACCGGTGTACATCTTGGGTACGTCGGAGCGCAGCAGCGCCTCCTCAATCTCCCTGACTTGGGGGAACACAGTCACGTCAGTCCTGTCCTCTATCTGGGACTCGTTGACATAGAGGTTGAACGCGTTGCGGTAGCGCACCGATATCGGCCCGAGCGTATAGTGCCCGCGCAGTGGGCACCGGACTCGATACTTGATGCGCGCAGTCTGACCGGGTCCGAGGTTCATGCGCATCTGGTTGATGCCCCGGCGCATCTTCATCTCATGCGGCACGTTGTCGAAGACCTCGAGTTGCTGGGTCCTGCGGTAGGAATTGTTGGTGACTGTCAGCTCGACCACCACGTCGTCGCCCTTGTAGACATTGATGGCATTGGCCGGAGTGCCGTTGATGGTCCGGGTGACTTCGAGCTCGGAGTGCCCTGAGACCCACCCATTGATGGCGAGGAACGAGATGAACGTCAGGCCGACTATCATCAGCTGGAAGTTGGATATCATCATCCCGATCAGAATCAGGCTGATGCCGCTGGTCACCATCAGGGATGCCTTGCGAGTCCACATACCTACGCCTCCGCCTCCGCCTCAGAATCGGTCCTGCCCCATTCCTTGATTCGCTTGATTATGCCAACCAACTCATCAGCCTTGTACCGCCTGTCCTCGAAGATGAAGTTCACGAGGACCGGGTCCTCAATCATGCTCTGCAGCTCGACTGCGGGCAGCGCGTCGAACTCCTCTCGCGATAACGTGTTCAGATTGCGGACCCGCGAGAGCAGGACCTGTCGGATTTTCTCGGGGCGCTGGTAGTACTCGTAGCGTCTGGCATCCCCGAAGCCGTAGTAGATGATGCGGAAGACGTGGCGCCAGTCCTCCGGGTCCTCCTTGCGGATGAGAACCGCCTCGAGGACGATGAATAGCGTCAGGAACAGCAGCAGCATAGCCATCCAGTCGTTGGTGAAGTAGATCAGCAGGTAGTACAGCAGGTTGTAGGTGTCACCGAACAGAGTGGGCTGCTGGTGGCGGCTCTCGTCGAAGATGACGATGGCGTTCGAGCCGGCCTCGGTGGAGTTGGGAGTTATCAGCAGGGCCTCGGCGATGATGTCCAGAGCCCACTTGCGGTTATCCGTGTCGGGGATGGAGATCGATTGGGTCGAGCCGCCGCCTGCGGCGAAGAAGCCCAACGAGTTGGGGTCGTACAGGGAGTTGATGAGAATCGAGCCGTCGGCTACGAAGTGGACCCTGCC
>CAZSPJ010000171.1:0-1886 GCA_964608795.1 uncultured Candidatus Poseidoniales archaeon
TGGATCGCAGCAGCTGGAATCGCGGGCATCATACTGTGATGAGGCTGGGAAGGCTCATTTGCCGGGATGGAGTGTCCGCCCTCATAGAGGGCGGACCATGGTCAACTACGGATTCGTGATAGACAACAGGAAGTGCATCGGCTGCCATGCCTGCACGGTCGCCTGCAAGTCCGAGCACGACGTGCCGATTGGTGTGAACCGGACCCATGTCAAGTACATCGAGAAGGGCACCTACCCAGATGTCACCAGAGAGTTCAGCGTTCATCGCTGCAACCACTGCGAGGACTCTCCATGCACCACCATATGCCCCACTACAGCTCTGTTTACTCGCGAGGATGGGATAGTGGACTTCGACGACGAGCGCTGCATCGGCTGCAAGTCTTGCATGCAGGCCTGTCCGTATGATGCCCTGTACATCGACCCGAACAAGGGGACGGCGGCGAAGTGCAACTACTGCGCTCACCGCATCGAGCACTCCTACGAGCCGTCATGCGTCATCGTCTGCCCGGTCGAGGCCATCATTTCCGGCGACCTCGATGACCCTAACTCATCGATCTCCGGCTACCTCACCGAGCACGAGACCACTGTGCGCAAGCCCGAGTCCGGAGCCAAGCCGAACGTGTTCTATGTCGAGACCAGCGAGGAGAGCTTGGATCCTCACGCCACCGAGCGCTCCGGTGAGTACCTGTGGACCGATCAAGCGGCCGGAGTAGGTCACTTCGCCAAGTACGCTGACAAGCGAGCCGGGGCTGCCAACACCCAGTCGATGATTATCCAACTGGCTCTAGAGAAGAAGGCTCGAGCGGCGGCTCCTCGGGACCGGGCCATAATACGTGACGTAATGTCCAAGCTGGAGGAAGATGCTGGCAAGCCCAAGCGCTCGTACGACCAACCGTCCAAGGGGGTGCTGTGGGGTTGGGAGGTCTCTGCCTACGTCATGACCAAGGCCATCGCAGCGGGAACCTACCTCGTAGCGATGGTGATGATGTTCGCGGGTATGCTAGAGATGACCGACGGGATGTGGTGGCAGTTGGTCATCGGCTGCACAGCCTTCCTCGGACTCACTGGAATCCTCCTAGTCAAGGACCTCGATCGTCCTGAGCGCTTCCTCTACGTGATGCTGCGTCCGAACTGGGACTCTTGGCTGGTCAAGGGAGCCTACATCCTCGCAGGATTTGGCGGAATTCTGGCCTGCAGTGGTGTGGTTCTGCTGTTCGATTTGGATCGCATCTATCTCGAGTACCTCGCATACGCAGGAGTTCCCCTAGCTGTCCTGACCGGAGTCTACACAGCTTGGCTGTTTGGGCAAGCGCGCGGACGCTCGTGGTCCGAAGACAGGTTCCTTACAGCAAAGATGCTGGTCGAGATGCTCATTGCCGGCGCCGCTGGACTCATTCTCCTGACATCATTTGGCATCCTCGCTATTATCCTCGCCGCTGTGCTGCTGGCCGCAGTCTCCAGCCATGCCCACAGTACCGTCATCAAGCCGCAACTAGAGACCCTGCACTGAAGTGAGACCTATGAAGAAGACATTTATCGAGGACATCGCGCAGAGACTGCGAATCATCCCTAACCTCGATCGTGAGCACTCATCCTCAGAGTCGGTCGACCTCCGCAAGTACCCTGACCCTGAGAACTGGCACGATCACATCGAGCTCGACGCAAACGAGTGGCCCAAGCGTGTCGAGCGACGCTACTCCCTAGTGCCAACCACCTGCTTCAACTGCGAGTCGGCTTGCGGGATGCTGGCCTATGTCGACAAGGAATCGGGACAGGTAGCCAAGTTCGAGGGCAACCCGCACCATCCCGGAAGCCGTGGCAGGAACTGCGCCAAGGGTCCGGCGACAATCAATCAAATCAACGATACCGAGCGAATCCTGTACCCT
>CAZSPJ010000172.1:0-1883 GCA_964608795.1 uncultured Candidatus Poseidoniales archaeon
GCCGTTCGATTCTGAGAGAGAATCCAGTACACCGAGGTACTGCTCAGGATGGGTCAGAACGATGACGTCGGAGTGGTTCTTGGCGGCGGAGCGGACCATGGTCGGCCCACCGATGTCGATCATCTCGATGAGTTCGGCGTCTGACGCAGGAGGGTCGCGTGCCGCGGTCGCCTCGAACGGGTAGAGGTTGACGCAGACCAAGTCGATGGTGCCGTAGCCGAGTTCGGCGAGGGTTGCCATGTCGTCTTCCCTGTCGCGCCGGACGAGGATACCTCCGTGCACAGCCGGATGCAGCGTCTTGACGCGTCCGTCGAACACCTCGGGGTGTCCAGTGGCCTCGGATACATCGGTGACTTCGAGTCCCGCGCCCCTCAGCGCACGTGCCGTCCCACCTGTGGATAACAGTTCCCAACCCATCTCGGAGAGGGCTCTGCCGAGGTCCTCGATACCGGACTTCTCCCAGACGCTGAGTAGGGCGCGCGGTTGGGTCATGGCGATGCGTTGGTGCGGCGGACTTGAAGGGTTCGCGTGGCGCTCTAGTCGCCCCTTGCGGAGATGACTTGGTCTATCCTGAGCATGCTCATCGCGGTATCGGTCGCCGACTCCAGGCCCTCTTCGATGACTGCCCTCGGATGCCACACCCCATCTGCCGGACCCACTCCCCCCTCAGGGGTGATTCCGACGAAGCCGTCGTCCTCCCTCGCGGCGGCTCTCATCTCGAGAATCCTGTCAAGCGCATCTCCGCCGGAGTTCTCGACCAAGGTCGCTGGAATCGTCTCAAGGGCGCGGGCGTAGGCGTCCATAGCCAGTCTGGCCCGACCTGGTTCGGCCTCGGAGGCACGACGCACAGCGTGAGCCATCCGGGCGTGGATTGAGCCAGCGCCGGGCAGCAGCTCGCCGTCAGAGAGAGCCAGTGAAGTCGCCCTCAGGGCGTCGTGCAGGCCGCGGATGATCTCCTCGGTACCTGTCTCGCCCCCTCCGCCGACCTCGATGGTGACTACCTTGGGGTTGGGGCAGTCATCGATTCTGATGATGTCCTCGACCTGGTCCGAGGCCTCGCGGCGCTCCCACACCAATGAGCCGCAAACCCCGAGGTCAGTGGCCCCGATGTCTAGTATCGACTCGACGATGTTGGCTCCGACCGCGTCTGCCGCGTTGCGAATCTCCGACTCGTCAAGCTCACCCACAGCGAGCACCTCGGCGTCTGCTAGGTGGTGAAGGATGTCGCGGTCGACCTCTCCAGTGCACAGTACCACCCCAGCCCCACTGGTGATGATGGCATCCGCAAGCGCCTGCTTGCGGGTCTGCTCGGCATCGACGAACGAATCAAGCTGGTCAGCGTTGGTGATCTGGATCTCAGCGTCGCGGGTCATCGAGCGAATCTTCAGGTCGCCGCCGAGCACCGCCACCTTGGCATCACTCAGCCGGTTCGGCAGGCTGTCCATCAGCACGCGGCGGTTGATTACGACGCCTCGGATGAGTCGGGAGTCGCGCAGCCCGCCGGTGCCGGTCTTGAACATCGCCACATGCTCGGCGCCGGCGTCGTCTCGGTTGGCCGCGAGGATGCTCAGAGCGCCAGTGATAATCGGTGAGAAGTGGTCGAGTGCTGCTTCCGCGCCCTTGCCGCGCAGCGCCGTCTCGGTCACCGCAGCGAGGCGCTCGTCGGACACGCTCTGGGTGTCTCGGTCCATCTGCTCGACGGCTGCAGCGAACGCCGAGCGGTAGCCGTCGACGAGGGTCAGCGGGTGCAGGCCCTTGCGCAGCAGGTTGCTGGCCTCCTGCAAAAGAGAACCACACAACAGCATGGTGGTGGTGACTCCGTCTCCACAAGCCTCCTCCTGGGAGTTGCCCATCGAGACCATCATCTTGGCAGCCGGGTGCTT
>CAZSPJ010000173.1:0-1882 GCA_964608795.1 uncultured Candidatus Poseidoniales archaeon
TCAGGTATCTTTCTTTTGGGTCTGATGCAGGGGTGACTCAAGGGCCCAAGTCGCTTATCATGGATATGCCGATGATTGCTGCTTGATGGACCGAAACCTGGACCTACACCTCGCCGCCCTGATTTTCATGAGCGGCACGCAAGCCCTAGTCTCCGGTTCCGAGGAAGGAGACGTAGGAACGACGAACGCCCTTACCCTAGCGGAGGAGGATCCCGAGGACCCAATCCCCGCCCCGAGGCCGCGCAACACCCCGTTCCCGCCGTTCCGACCCATAGGGCCGACAGTCTGAGCAGGAAATGTCCAACCATCTAACCAACCGCTTGATATCCCCCAAGCCGTTGGCCCTCAACATGAAGCGAAGTCCACGGACTACAATTCTAGTACTGCTGATGATGCTGAGCTCAGGTTGCCTAGGCGCTATAGACGACCTCGATGATATCGACGACGAGGTCATCGACCCGATTCTCGACTGGCTCGAGGGTGAGTACCCTCGGCTGGACCTACCTATCCGTGATCGCACTTCACCGACGCTCGACATTTACGACGAGTGCGAGCTCCTGCTGACGAATCTTCAGGACTCGATCTACAACGAGATGCTGGTCGCACTGGACCAGCAGGCGTACTGGCACTGGGCTGGCCCCGTCTGGCGCGGCGGCTGGATGGAAGACGATGTGATGGTGGAGATGGACGGCGCGCCCATGACTGCCGAAGATGGATCGGCTGATTTCGGGTCAAACACCGAAGACACTAGCCGCGAGGGCGAGTACTCCGAGACCAACAATCAGGAGGAGGGTGTCGACGAGGCCGACTTCCTGAAGACCGACGGTTACCACATCTACATGCTCAACGGCAACTTGCTGGTAATCATGGGCGTCCCCGAGTTCGGCGAACTGACGCTTGAGTCCAACATGAGCGTGCAGGGCTATCCAATGCAGATGATGCTTGATGGCGACAGACTCGTCATCGCCTCCTCGATATACTACTGGAACCTTCCAGTCGATGACCCGCTGAGGGAGCTGATGTCGGAAGAGGTCACTGTCAGCTACCCTGGGGAGGAGGAGTACTCCTACACCTACACCCGCGTTCAGAACCTAGTGAAGTACACCGTCGTCGACATCTCCGACAGGACCGCTCCGGAGGTCGAGCGCGAGATTTACATCGAGGGTAATTACCACACTGCGAGGCTGGTCGACGGGACGATGCGCTCGGTGACCCATCTGTGGACCTACATCGAGGGCATGCGCACCTGGGTCTACCTGCCCGAGACTTACTGGGAGACTGATTCCGACGAGGAGAGGATGGAGATCTGGAACGAGAGCATGGAGGGTACCATTGCCGCTAATCAGGCCATCATTGACGACCTGACTCTCGACGACTTCGCTCCACACATCTACGAGATCGGAGAAGATGGCCTGTTCCAGCACCCGATAAGTTCGGGTGACTGCAGCGAGTACTCGGCCAGCGCTGACAGCGCCGGCCGCGGCTTCACAACCATCATGACGATTCAGATGCTAAGTGACGACTCTGACATGGAAGTCGACCACATCACATCCTCGTGGGCACACGTGTATGCATCTCAGGATGTCATGGTGCTCGCTGAGCCCGCTAACGACTGGTGGTGGTTCTGGCGCAACTCCGGCTGGGACGACGCCACCAACATTCATGTCTTCGACATCAGTGATCCATCCGAGACCACCTATGTGGCTTCGGGCAGGGTCGACGGCACGGTACAGGACCAATTCTCGCTCTCGGAGCACAACGGGGTCATCCGCGTCGCCACCACCGAGGACGCATGGGGCCGCTGGTGGCTAGAGACCGAGGAATGGACAGGACCTTCCAACAACGTGTTCACCCTTGCCGCGATGGAGTGCATGATTCCCGA
>CAZSPJ010000174.1:0-1871 GCA_964608795.1 uncultured Candidatus Poseidoniales archaeon
GCCTTCGCCTGGCGACCTCGTCTGGACCGGCACCCCGGAGGGCGTCGGTCCGATGAACGAGGGAGATATCGTAGAGTGTTGGATGAAGAGCTCAGAGGGCGAGATGGTGAGTCTATTAAACGCGAAATGTGTTGTCTAAACTCGACTCAGTACATTTGAAAAGTCATTCCTCCGCAGTAGCATCATGGACGTAAACTACGAGTTCCAACCAGCCTTCACACTGATGACCGCCAACCTCGGACCTGGGGAGTCAATCAAGGTAGAGCCTGGAGCCATGGTGGCCCAGTCATCCGGTTTGAGCGTCAGCACAGGGAAAGCGAGCAAGGGTGGACTGATAGGTGGACTCCTCAAGGCCGCGGTGGGCGGGGAGTCCTTCTTCGTCAACACATACTCTGCAGGACCTTCCGGTGGATGGATATCGTTGGCTCCTTCGGCTCCCGGAGACATCTTCACATTCGACCTAACACCTGGTCAGAGCCTATTCATGCAAGGAGGAGCCTTCATGGCATGCTCGCCCAATGTGGAGTACGACACCAAATTCCAGGGTGCCAAGTCGCTACTTTCCAGAGAGGGGGCCTTCTTCCTGAGGGCGTCCTCAGAAGGTGGGGCTGGCCAGGTTTTCTACACCTCCTACGGGGCCATCAAGGAAATCGAAGTAACACCCGATGCGCCGGTAGTGGTGGACAACGGCCACTTAGTGGCCTTCACCGAGGGGGTATCCTATGGCGTGGCCGCGTCAGGGGGACTCAAGACCACTATGTTCGGAGGCGAAGGGCTTGTCTTGGAGCTAACAGGATCAGGTAAGATTTGGATACAGAGCCGGAACATGGCAGCACTTGCAGACAAGCTGACGCCGTTCCTGCCTCAGAGAAGCAACTGATGCCGTGTCAGCAAGGGTTTAGCCCTAGCACCCCGAGTCGGAATCATGCGGGGAACGGCTGTCTTGCTCGTGATCGTACTGTTCGCACCCGTTCTATCTGGATGCCTCAACTGGAACGAGCACAATTACCCAATCAATTATTGTGACAGCCAAGAGTACTGGGTGGACATATCGGAGGACACGCCCTACCCAGGACTAGACTGCGAGTCTGGGCCAGTCAGACAGCTCTCCATGACCATCTTCGTCTATCGGGACAACGACGGTGTCGAATGGCTAATCAACGAGACCTCGATCGACACCGGAATCGAATTGATTAATTCGGTTTACAGCCCCTATGGAATCGCCTTCGTACTAGATGAGATAATCTGGGTAGACGAAGCCTATCCTGAACTAGAAGACGGTTTCGGAGACCAAATCTCGTTATCCGAACTCGGCGACGGCTTCATTGAAGGCTACAACCAATCCAATGTCAACATCGTCATGCAGAGTACCGGCTGGGGTGCCTACAGCATGTTTCCTTGGTATACCCGGGAGTACTACTTCAGCACGGTGAGGGCTTCGACATTCGCCACCAGCTACGTTCCGAGTCATGAACTAGGGCACTTCCTCGGACTCTACCACACCCACCAGTTCCACGACGATCCGAACTCGGATTCGGACCTCGCACAAGCCTTCACATGGACGCAGGACTGGATTACCCCGACTGAGCAGTGCTATCGAACTGGGGATTTCATCTGCTCGACCCCTTACGATTGTTACATCTGGTGCGAGGAGGTCATCAATTGCACCGCCAACGCCTACGAGAGCGACAGGCCGGATCAGGAGCCCAGTGAGTTCGCTAATTGCACCTTGGAGCAGCACAATCCTTCACGGACGAATCTGATGAGCCGATATGGTGACCGTAGTGAGATATCTTTTGATCAGGGCGCGCGAGCGCGCTACTTCATCCAGTACATGTCGGAGAACAAGAGAGAGGGTAACCTGCTGCAAT